>CAWUIS010000151.1:0-4333 GCA_963922625.1 uncultured Candidatus Melainabacteria bacterium
AGGCCTCCATGGGAAAGTCGATATTATTTTTTTGTATATAATCATCAAGTTTCTTTCCTAAAAAGCCCACTGCTGGTTTTGCCACCCAAGCTACTCGAGGATGACTCATTATCATCATTCTGACTGGAGCTATAAAAGTCTCAAGAGCTATAGAAACTCCACCTTTTGCCATTTTTGTTCCATGCTCACCAGCTTTCTTGGCAAGTGCTCTTCCCACTCCAGTACCAAATTCAGTGGCTGTTTCAGCAACATTCGAAACAACCCCGGCAACCCCAGATTTCGGGCCAGTACTATCCTTTGCCTGACGAGCCGGCGGTGGTGTTGCTTTATTCAAAGTGGGGACAGCACTCGACATAATGAATGTATATACACTATATTAGCTTATTTGAAAAGCCAGTGTCAATACATTTTAAAAAATCACGAAATCACTTAGTGCCAAACCCCTATTTAGCTTGTTGCGTAATTAAAAATCACCCTAAAACCAAGTCTTACAAACTTTAGTGAGTATTAAAATATCTTTGTCATAAGTGTGCTTTTAAATAATAGTGCTATTATTGACTAGTTATTTAAATTATGTCTGCCATAACTTTTCAAGCTCCGTTAACTACCACTAGAGATAAGCAATCAGCGCCCCCTAAGCAAAAAGCTTACATTATTCTAGGTGATGGGCAATTTGCTGCCTTAACAGCTCTTAAGTACGTCAAAATGCACGAAGGTGTCTCTCAACCTACTCCTCTAGTGATTATGGGTAATTCACCGGATTCTTGTGCTCGTGATTACTGTGAGAAAATGAACAAGCCAGACTTACTTCGGTATGAAGCAGTCAACTTAAAAGATTCGACTGCTGTGAAAACTGCATTGGGAAAATTTAATCCAAAAGGTATTTCTTATGAGCTTGAAGATATAAACCTAGATGGCTTAAAAGAATACTCCGAAGAAGGATCAGCTGATAAGTTACATCTCGCACGTCCATCAACCGAGATTCTTAGATTAATACAAAACAAAGGTCTGCAGAAAGATTGGTATAGCGAGATGGGAATACCCACGGCTCCTTATGCTCGTTTTGATTCAATTGATGACATTATAGATGCTTATAATAATAGTAACGACGATACCCCTGAAGCTACTATAAAACAAGATACTTTAAAGCCTCCATTTGTTGTCAAGATTGAAGAGGGTGGTTATGACGGCAAAGGCTTGAAAATAGTTGAGTCTAATAATGCAGATGAAGCACTTAAAGAATTAAAGAACATGGCAGATAGCCGAATGGAAGCTCAAAAAGGTGCTGGTGTTACAAATCCTAAAGTAGGCTTTGTTGTTGAGAAAAAAGTTGCTAATAAAATTGAATTGGGTGTTTTAGTTGCTAGAAAGCCCCAAAATGGTTCAGGAGCTGCAGATGTTAAAGTTTTCCCACCTGCTCAAATGGTTTTTGATAAAGAGAATAAACTAAGTTCTTTGATATCCCCACCAAATCAAAAAGAGGTCCCTGAAGATATCACGCGGCTGGCACAGAAAATTACTAAAAAAATAGCCAATAAAATGGATCTTCATGGTTTACTTGCAGTTGAGTTTTTATATGACCCTGACACTAAAGAGTTTTATGTTAACGAGGCAGCCCCTCGCCCACATAATGTTGGATACCCTTATGAGCTGATCAGTGAAAATGGAATGTTTGAGCAGTTTATTAAAACTTTTAGAGGTGAGGATTTGGGTTCTATAGAAAGCAAATCTCCAGATAGTTCATCCTCCGCTCTTATCAATATCATTGGTCAAGATGGTAATGCTAACGGTTACAAAGGAAAAATTGAGTTGAACGTTGCAGGCTTGATTGATTTTATAAAAGATCCTAGCCAAAAATTAAGCCAACTAGCAGCAAAAGCCCGTGAAGAGGCTAGCAAATTTAGTGAAAATGCTATAGCCCTTCTTGCACAAGAGATACCTGAAAATATTCAAGAGATTGCAGGTAGTGTTACTAAAATACTTACTGCATGGTACGGCAAGCTTGTAAAACCTGAGAGAAAAAATGGTCATATTGCTTTAGCTGGATCTAATCCAGTGTTATTAGATCGTTTTGGTGAGTACTTAAATAAATTATTTATAAAGATTGTGCCAGAAAATGA
The DNA here is from genome assembly GCA_963922625.1 of uncultured Candidatus Melainabacteria bacterium. Classification (GTDB taxonomy): domain Bacteria; phylum Cyanobacteriota; class Vampirovibrionia; order LMEP-6097; family LMEP-6097; genus CAWUIS01. Next base: position 2,121 of record CAWUIS010000151.1, read on the forward strand.
GCCAGAAAAGTTAGGACATATCTACAGTGATACCGGATTGACCGTACTCAATTCAGAAGATAGAGATGATTTGGCTGGTTTAAAAAATGCTCTAGCTCGCAATAGATGATAGTATTTTTCTTGAGTTTAATATCATGCAACTAGTATCAGCTCCTCTACTCAGTCAAAGACATTTCCAAAAAAAATCCACACAACAAAAGGATCTAAAAGATTCAATTCTGATGATTGGTGGTGGTCAGTTTGCTGCCGGAACAGCATATGAGCACAAGAAAAATGATGATAAACCTCATACCTTATTTATCATCGACAAAAAAGGATCTTGTGCAGCAGGTGAGGATCTAGTTAATTTAAATATTAGTGCTACAGACTGGAAGGATAACCCGGAAGAAGTAATTAATCAACTCAAGGCGTTAAATCATAAAAAAAACTCAGTAGTATTTTTAGAAGCAGATGTTAAAGATAAAGTGTCTTTATCAAATGCGATAGGAACAATTGAGAAAGCTGGCTTTGATATAAAGAAGGCTTCATATGAGCTTGAAGGGTTAAGTACGAGTGCTTCATTGGTACGTTTACTTAATCTAGGAGAAAGAGTTCTGCCAGGTTCTAATCTTTTAGCATCAATCCAAGACAAATATCATCAAAATAAATTACTTGAATTTAAAGGCTTCGATGTACCTCAGTATGAAAAGCAAGATACTTTGAATGATCTCAGAGCTGCTCTCTATGAGAAATTTGTAGAAAAAGGCGAATCATGGGTAGTAAAAGTACGCCGTGGTACTTATGATGGTGCTGGTGTGATGCTCTTTAAAGTTCCAGAAGATTTGAAAGGCGCTGACAAACGCTCGCAGAGGGAAGCTAAGTTTGAAGATCTATTTCAAGAAAAAGTGGTAGATAAATTCACCAAATTACAAAAAAGCAATAAATCTATAGATGAGTTGAACTACGCCGGCTATTTTGTACTAGAGCGATACATAGACATGGATCCTAATCGAGGTGATAAAGAGTTTGCTGTCATAGTTGCTAGAAGCGATACACACACATCAGGTAGAAAGAAAGAGTTCCAAGTTAAGGTTTATAACCCTGCTGAAATGCGCTATGACCCTGATACCAATCAGCTGGTATCTTTGATTACAAAGAACCCCATGAGTAAAGATAAGACAAATGATGAAAAACAGCTTTATAAACAACTCACTGAGCGAGCAAAAGAGATTGTAAAAAAGCTCGGTATTTTTGGACTATCAACAATAGAGTTTTTTGTTACTAAAAAGAATGACGGCAAATTTGACATTTATGTAAACGAAATCGCCCCAAGATTACACAACTCTGGACACTATACAACAATTGCTTCACAAACATCAATGTTTAGGCAAGTGCTTAACTTACTGAAAGGTGAAAAACTAGGCGAAGCTGATTTGCTGAAAGATGTTAAAGCAGCTTCTGCACTAATAAACATTACAGGACCTAAGCCAATTCCAGGATACGAAGGTCGAGAAATGCCAGCAAAACTTGGAATTAATACTAATGCTCTCAAAGAGGCCCTTGTTGATGCAGCAAACACAGTAAATACCGCTGCTACAAACGTAGCAACAAAAGTAAAGACAACTGCTGAAAACATAAAGGATTCTTTAGAGAATTTTGTTGTTACTTGGTATAACAAAGGCTCAAGACCGGGACGTAAACTTGGACATATTAGTATGACTGGCAATAACGACAATTATCTAGTTGCTCTTCATGACCAAGTAGCGAAAAATCTTGATAGGATCTTTAGAATTGTTGAAAAAGATGAACCAGCAGAACGAGATACCCATTACCCAGAGACTGGGAAATACATCGGTGATCACGGTCTTAAAGAGCAACTACACGGAGTTCATTAATCTTTTCTTTGTGATTAATATTAGTTTTGGTTAATATTAATTTCGTGTATTGCGTAATAACTAAACAGCTGTGTATAATCTTGCTTGATGCAGCCTGCTGTCTTACTACCACACCGAGGAAGAAATTGGCCTTTGCATCCAGACACTTGGTTTGGTAAAGAAATTAAAGATTTTGTTGATTCAAAATCAAACATGGATGCAGAGCCTAAATACAAAAAGATTTCAGATTTTTTTAAGCCACTTATGGATCGACTCAAAAGCGGTGCCGAAATTAAAGAAGATGCTATTAAACAAGTTTCAGACTGGATTAACATTGCAGCTGCAGAAGCTGACGCTCAT
>CAWUIS010000152.1:0-4321 GCA_963922625.1 uncultured Candidatus Melainabacteria bacterium
ATCTTCCATTAGTTTATCTGTATTAACATCAATTCTAGTGCGATCTTGAGTTATTTCAAGGGATTCGCTATCAAGAGGAGCTTGGCTGATGGACATAGCATGAAAATCATGATAAGTCTCAGTGTGAGCATTTTCCTCAACTTCTGTTTTTTTTAGAATACCAAGGCTATTCCTAAGGTCTTTAAATAAAGCCTTTGGAGTGCCTCCTAAATGTTTCTCTAAAGCAATTAATGCTGCCTGGGTTATGTTACCAGCTAAATTTTGCATCAATGGAGTTATATTAGAGGCTATTTCTTTATAATTTTCTGCTGAGACAATCTCATTGAACTGTCTCTGGAAAACTTCTGGTATAGATTTAAAGAGGCTAGCAATTTTATAAACACCAGCATTAATACCGTTTCTAAAAGCTTTTGGTATATCTATTTTTAATTCAAAATTTTTATCAGTATCATCCATAGTTCTATCAAGAAATTCATTAATTGGCATTGCAACTTCATGCCAGTTAGTTCTAATAGCTGATAAAACATTGCCTATGACGTCATCTATTGATTGTTGACCCGCTTTAGCCTTTGCTACAGAATCTTCAATTTTAGCTACTTGCATATCAGACAAACCATAATTCGTCTTATCTTTCAAGCTTTGAAATTCTTCTCTAAACTTATTTGCAAAGTTTCTCAGATGAGGAAATCTTTGACCTTTTGCACTTTGTGAACCAATGTTTCGATGTGAACTATTAATACCGAATAGTTGCGCAATTTCTTGTCCAGTTGTAATAATAGTACTCACACGCAGTGATGATAAGATAATAATAGCTCATTTGTCAATACTTTTCTAAGACATCTACCTAAGCTTCAAATTTCTCAACTCGATATTGTAATCAAGCACTGAAATAATAATGGCTAATAGCGGTAAAGCTAAAACAACCCCAGGAATACCACCAATTTGAGCGCCTAAAACTAAAGTAGTGATAATGGCAAGTGGGTGATAACCAAGATTCTCACCGAGAATTTTAGGAGCAACAAAGCTATCTCTGACAAGCTGGCTATAAAGTATATAAACAACAAAAACTATCAGTGCTTTGTAAAAACCACTAGTAAAAAGAATCACAGTGATAGATATGCCTATGGCGGTCCAAGTACCAATTACAGGAATAATTTCTAGTAGCTGCAACAAAGCAAACAAAAGTGCAAATGGTACACCCAGCACGATATAGGTAATCAGCATCACTAATGATGTAAGAGAGGCAATTTCAATTTGTCCGATTAAAAAAGCGTACAAACATCTGTCTGCTTTGTCTTTGATACCACAAAGGTGCAGGCGCATTCTTCGAGAAAAAGGAATCAAGAATAATTCCCAAGCACGCTTCCCATCAACCAAAAGATAAAAGCTCATAATAATGGTCAAAATCATGTAGGCCACAGCTGAGACTGATCCAGAGACAAGATTACCGGCAATAGAACCGATACTTTGATAGTTTATTTTTGGAATTACACTTAGTAATTGTTTGATAATCAACTGCTCGTCTAAGCTTGGTAGCTGCAAATCAATTTGATATTTGGACAAAAAACTTTGTATGCTCAACAAAAACAAAAATAAATTATTGACAATAGAGGGTAGTGCACGCTTTAAGGCCAGTAATTGCTCAAAACTAGCTGGAATAAAATAAGCAATAAGAAGCGCAATAATAGAAATAAAGCCGATAAAGACAACTGATACCGAGATACTGCGAACTTTTATAAACTTAGTTAGATAGTCAATTGGTTTTGCCAGAAAATAATTTATCAATATGGCAATAGCAAATGAAAAGAAAAGCTCTTTCATAGACAAAATACTATCACCAAGAAAACTTTACATAATCTACTTTGTGGCCTAATCTAAATATATATGCCAGGAATTTCTATCAAGCAAAACAAAAAAGGAACTTTTTTGGATTTAAGCGAGCAAGATTTTTGTGGTGAGAATTTTGTTGCTGAATTTAGTAACTTCGCTAACGAAAGAGCTTCTTTTTTATCAGGTAATTCAGTATCTATAATTCTTCCAGATGCTAGTGCTGATACCGAAGTCAAAACTATACTCAGCCAAATCAAAGAAGAGTTAAACAAAAACAATATCTCCTTAAAGTCAATCATGACTAAGGATGAAAACCTTGTGGCTAGTAGCCTTGACAGCACCGAGCCTTTAAAGGAAGAGCAAGCGGGTCAAAGTGACAAAGAAATCATTGACACCTCTGAGCTACCTGAAACACTCTATATAGAAGCTAATTTGAGATCTGGACAAATGGTTCGTTATCCAGGTAATGTTTTTGTTTTAGGCGATGTAAATCCTTCAGCTGAAATCGTTGCGGCAGGAGATATTGTTGTTTGGGGGCATCTTAGAGGCATTGCTCATGCAGGTGCTAATGGGGATCGCAACGCCAAAATCATTGCTCTTGAAATCAGCTCTGGTCAGATTCGTATTGCAGATGAAATCACTGCTCTTAAAGCAGCTGAAAAAGAGGCTAAAATCACTGACAAAATTATTAATAATCTAATGAATAAAATGCAAAACGAAACCAATAGTTATACAAAAATTCCAACTATTGCCAAAATCAGGAACAATGAGATAATTGTAGGCAGGTATTTTGAATGAGCGAAGCTAAAGTTATAGTTGTTACATCGGGGAAAGGTGGAGTAGGAAAAACTACCACCACTGCAAACATAGGTGCTGCCCTTGCAGACCTTGGTAAAAGCGTTTGCGTTATGGATATGGATATTGGTCTACGTAACCTTGATATCCTCATGGGTCTTGAAAACAGAGTGGTCTATAACCTGGTTGATGTTATTGAAGGTAGTTGCAAGCTAAAACAAGCTTTGGTCAAAGACAAAAAATTACCTAATTTGAGTTTGCTTCCAGCCGCTCAAACTAGAGATAAAACAGCGGTTAACGAAGAACAAGTTTCAGGATTAATTGAAGAAATGAAAAAGTACTTTGACTATGTACTAGTAGATTGTCCTGCTGGAATCGAGTCTGGTTTTCAAAACAGTACAGCAAAAGCTGATATGGCTTTAATAGTGGTCACTCCTGAAATGTCTTCAGTGAGAGACGCTGACAGGATTGTTGGACTACTTGAATCAAAAAAAGATAGTTTGGATTCTTTAAACTTGGTTGTCAATAGAGTCAAGCCAGGCTTGATTGAAGCTAACCAAATGATGAGCATAGAAGATATTGTAGATATTTTGTCTGTTGATCTTATTGGTGTGGTTCCAGATGATGAGGATATCGTCATCTCTACTAACAAAGGTGAACCTCTCTCGTTGAGTACCAATAAATCAGCTGGTCAGGCATATAGAAATATTGCTAAAAGAATTCTTGGTGAAGAGGTCGAGTTTATGGACTTAAATAAACGCTTAGGTCTGTTTAATAAAATTAAGGCGATGTTTGCATAATGAAATCTCTGCTTCAATGGTTTTTAGGCTTAGGTAGTAAGGGTAGCGGCTCTACAGCAGCTGACCGCATGCGCTCGATGGTTAATAGCGACAGACACCAATTGTCACCGGCAATGATTGAGGAACTCAAAAAAGAAGTACTAGGTGTTGCCTCTAGGTATTTTGACATTGACATGGACTCTTCTGATTGCGTGATAAAATCTCAAGGTAATAGAAGATCATATATTGCAGCGACAATCCCTCTATTGAAGCAAGGCACAGAAAATTCAAATGACACTAATACAACAAGAAAAAACAGAAAATCTAGAAAGTCTAAAAAAGAAAATAATTCAAATCTACAACTTAGCTCTACCTGATTTAATTTTTCAGGCTCAGCGAGTTCATAGAGAATTTCATAATCCTAAGCAAGTACAGTTTTGTACATTAAGTAGTATCAAAACCGGCGCTTGTCCTGAAGACTGTTCGTATTGCTCACAATCAGCTCGTTATAATACCGGGCTTGAATACCAAGCTCTCCAAGAAGAAGAAAAAATTTTAAATGAAGCTCGGGAAGCTAAAGCTAGCGGCTCTACACGTTTTTGTATGGGAGCAGCTTGGAGACAAATTCCTGAAGGCGAGCAATTTGAAAGAGTCTTAAACATGGTAAAAGAAGTAAAAGCCATGGACCTGGAGCCCTGTGTCACTTTAGGTATGCTCACAAAAGAGCAAGCTTTGAAGCTTAAAGAAGCTGGTCTGCATAGTTATAACCATAATATAGACACTTCACCGAAACATTACCCCAATATCATCAGCACCAGAACTTTTGAGGATCGTCTGAACACCATTGCAAATGTGCAAGAAGCAGGAATAGAAGTTTGCTGTGGAGGAATTCTTGGGCTTGGAGAAAGCAAAGAAGA
>CAWUIS010000153.1:0-4308 GCA_963922625.1 uncultured Candidatus Melainabacteria bacterium
TTAACTTTTAAGCCAGCATCTCAAAAGACAAATCTCAAAAAGATTCTGGCAGATGCTCTGCAGCGTATCCCAAGAAACTCTGTGGTCTTTTTATTGTCTGATTTTATAAATCCAAGTGATATAGATTATGACCATGAGCTTAAAGTTCTGCGAAAAACTCAAGATTTTATAGCTCTTTCAGTGCGTGATCCGCGTGAATTTCAGCTACCTAATATTGGTTTTGTAGAACTAGTTAATCCTGAAACTGGTGCTAAAGAGCTTTTGAATTTAAACCGAAAGCATACTAGAGCTCTTTTTAAACATAGTCAGGAAAAGCATTTGCAAATACTGAAGGACAGATTTAAAAGCTTGGGTATTGATTTTCTGGAGCTTTATACAGGCAAGCCTTATATAAATACTCTCTTACAATTATTTCTTACAAGGGAGCGTAGAAACTAATGGAAGAAGGCTTGAGAGATATTCATGGCTTTTATGCTTTAGAGCTGCCTCAGTGGATTCTTTGGGGTCTTTATGCAATTATTGCTGCTTTTGTCTTTTACTTTATTTACAATAGATTCCTGAAAAAAACACAAAATGATAGCTTCACTTTATTTGAGCTTACTTGCCAGCATTTAACAGAACTTGATCTTAATCAAAATAGTAAATCCTTCTATTTATCATACTCAGAGCTTGTGAAAAGTTTCTTTCAACACAGGCTAGGACTTGATTTGATTGATAAAACAGCTGATGAATTGAAGCCAGTTTTAATTTCAAGTCCAATGCTTGCAACAGAATCTGCTTTGACTCTCAGTAAAATTTTTAAAAAAGCTGATTTAGCTAAGTTTGCAAGGCAAGAGCTAGCTGCTGATATTAAAGCTCAGGATATTGAGACCACTGTCAGAATAATTACAGAACTTGAAGAAGCGGTTAATGCTGAAGAACAAAGACAAAAGCAAGCAAAACTAGAGGAGGCAAAATTAACATGATTTTTGCAAATGCCTGGGTATTGATTTTTCTTGCATTGATCCCATTGTTATTAATCTCGTACTTTACTAAAGCTAAACAAGCAAGTTTGAATATTTCATTAGTTGATTCTAAGCAAAGCTTCTCAAATATTTTTGATCAGCTTGGTTTTCATTTGCCTTTTGTTTTGAGAATTTTAGCTATTACAGTTGCCATTGTGATGCTGGCAAGGCCACAGCTAGGTAAGTCATTTACCGTATCAAAGCACAATGGTTTAGATATTTTGCTTGCAGTGGATACTTCTCAATCAATGTCAGGGCTTGATTTAGAGCTAAATGGTCAAGTAGTGGACAGACTAACGGTTTTGAAATTTATTCTTGAGGATTTTGTCAAAAAAAGGTCTGAAGATAGACTCGGACTTGTAGTTTTTGGAGAGCAAGCTTATACTCAGTGCCCACTGACTCTGGACCATGGTGCCATTATTGATTTGATCGATCATCTGGAGATAGGTATGGTAGGAAATTCTACTGCTATTGGTTCTGCCATTGCAGTTGCTGCAAAGCGGCTCAAAGACCTTGAAGCAAAATCTAGAGTCTTGATTCTTATGACCGATGGACAGAATACTGCTGGTGAAGTATCGCCAGTAATTGCAACTGAGCTTGCAAAAGAACTTGGTATAAAAATTTATACTGTTGGTATTGGTCAAGAAGGTGAAGTGCCTTTTGAAGTAGATACTCCCCAAGGACCAATGCTGGTGAAAACAGAAATTGCTATTGACGAAGAGCTTCTGATACAAATTGCTGAGAGTACTGGTGGTCAATATTTTAGAGCAAAAACTAGCCAAGAATTGTCAAAAGTTTATCAGTATATAGACAAGCTTGAAAAAACTGAGGTCGAGGTTAAAGAATACAACTCTTTTGTGGATATTTATGAGTATTTTCTCTGGGCATTGTTTGCTCTTTTTTCTTTGGAGATTTTACTGGCAAACAGTATTTTATTTAGGTTGACATGAATTTTAAGCACCCCGAGTTTTTATATTTTTTGTTTTTGATGCCAGGGCTTTTGTTCTTACTTTTTTATACATGGCGCCGGCGCCGGGCAGCTTTTACTAAATTGTGTCACTTGGATAAAATATCAAATTTATTTCCTTACAGTTCTCGTGTCAAAACTCTTTTTCGAATGACATTAATTAGCATTGCTGCATTGATGATTATTCTGGCCTTGATATCTCCGCGTTGGGGCTATGAATGGAAAGAAGTCGAGACTAAGGGGAGTAATATCATTGTTGCTTTGGATGTCTCTAAAAGCATGTTAGCGCAGGATATTTCTCCTTCTCGTTTGACGAGGGCAAAGTTTGAAATTACTAAGCTTGTTGATAAACTTGCTGGTGATAGAATCGGTTTGATAGTTTTTGCTGGTGAAAGTTTTTTGCAATCACCGCTTACCCATGATTATTTGCTGGTAAAAGAATGGCTCTCAAGTATTTCTGAGAACTCTGTTGCAGTACCCGGCACATCTATCAAGTCAGCCATTAGTACTGCGCGCAAAGCTTTTTCTCCTATTGAATCTGGTTCTAAAGCTTTGATCATTATTAGCGATGGTGAGGAGCATGACGAGGCTACTATTGATGAAGCCCGTAAGGCTAAATCAGAAGAGATAAGTATTTTTGCTATTGGAGTGGGCACTAAAGAAGGTTCTCCTATTGAAACTAGCCTAGGTTTGGTGAAGGACAAAAAAGGCAATATCGTTGTTAGTAAACTTGATGATGCTCTACTCAAAGAAGTTTCCCAAGCAAGTGAGGGAGCTTATGTCAGATCGACAACAGGAGATTTTCATCTTGATCAGCTTTATTACGAAAAGCTCAAAGGTCAAAGTCAAGATGAAGTACTCAAATCTGGTAAAACAAAAAAATGGTTTGAAACTTTTCAGATTTTTGGTGCTGTTGCTTTTGCAGCCTTAGTATTTGAGCTTTTATTGGGCTTCAATTTTGGTCTTTTTGCTGGACTATCGTCTTTATTTTCATCTCTGGCAAGAACCCTCTTTAAAACAAAATCAAAAAGCATTTTCAGGCTTTTGATTATTGCGTTTATGTCTTTGAATCAAGTTCAGCCAGCGAGTGCCAATATTTTTGATCCTAAGTTATGGGCAAGCGATATAGACTTACAAAACAGTAACTTTGCTGAGGCTAAAGAAGGCTATCTTAAAATTCAGGTCAAGGAGCCTTATAACCCAAGGCTCAACTATAATCTTGGCATTGCATATTATAAAGAAGCTAATTATCAAGCTGCCCAGAGCGCTTTTGCAAGAGCAAGCCAGAATGCAAAAACAGCAAGCTTACAAAAAGAAGCTTTTTATAATTTGGGTAATAGCTTTTTTATGCAGGAAAATTATCAAGATGCCGTTAATGCCTATGAAAATGCTCTAAAAATAGACCCTGAAGATAAAGATGCTAAGCACAACCTTGAGCTAGCAAAGAAAAAACAACAAGAAGAAGAAAATAAATCTTGTGATAATCCAAAAGATGATGGTAAGGGTGACCAAAACAAAGACCAGGATAAAAAAGATCAAGATGGTGATCAAAAAGAAGAAGGTCAAGATGATAAAAAAGAAGATGGTGAAGAGCAAAGAGATCAAGAACAAAAGCAACAAGAGCAAGGACAAAACCAAGACAAAAAAGATCAATCTCAGCAAAAACAACAGCAAAGAAAAAGACCTGAACCTAAACCAGGTGAGTTGAGTCAGCAGGATATAAACCGTTTGTTGAGACAAGTTGAAGAAGCTGACCCTGCCAAGGTGCAGCAAATGCTAATGCAAAAGCAAGGACAGCAACGAAAACAAAATAAAGACCAGCTTAATCCTTGGTAACGCTGGCTCAGCAATCATCAAATATATTCGACGTTTCCATGGCCAAAGACATTATTCGGATCTGTGTTTTCCGGGAAAAAATCTGCAAAAATTAATCTGATAGACCTTGCTACTGAATTAAAGTCTTGCGGATCACCTTCTTCAATGCTTGTTATATTTCTAAAATTAATCAAGCCGTGATTATTCGAAGATTCAGCGCAAAAATCATCTTTGATAATAAAAGGATTGGTACCTCTAGATCTTGAACTGGCGTTTTTAAGCAAGGATGCTAAAGATCGTGTTAAGTCCTCGGGTTGTATCATATCTTCGTCATGGAATACATTACATATTTCTAGAAACTGGTTATTGGCATTTAACAAGCCAAAGGGGAAAGATCTGGGCATTTTCAATTCAGGAGCTTGTCTTCTTGTTCCCTCTGCAGCCACATAACGAACTCTTTTTTCTTCATTAGCACCGGTGGTCCAATGTTTCATTTGAATAAAAGCAAATGGGTTATTACCA
>CAWUIS010000154.1:0-4286 GCA_963922625.1 uncultured Candidatus Melainabacteria bacterium
TTTAATTTTCCATAGCGGCGCTAGTAAAGATCCTGAGGATAAGCAAGGACTAGCACATTTTCTAGAACATCTAGCCTGTTCTGGAACCAAAGAGTTTGGTGAAAATCTGAATCAAGTTGTTTCTATCAATGGAGGAGGCTATAACGCTGGTACCAGCAAGGACTTTACCATGTACTACAACGTATTACCCAAAGACAAACTGGACTTGGCACTAAGAATACTCTCAGGCTTTATGGATGACTTTGAAATTGAGGATAAAACCGTAAAAGAAGAGCAAGGCATTATTGGCTCAGAGATTATGATGGTTGAGTCTAACAGCCAAGGAAAAGTTGGAGGAAAGCTTGGAGACATTTTATACGGCAAAAATCATCCTTTAAACACAAATATGATTGGTGATAAAGAAAGTATCTCCAGAATTACAAAAGCTGACCTGGAAGCCTTTTATAAATCAGAATATGTACCTAATAATGCAACTCTATTTATCAGCGGTGACATTGGTGTTACTGAAGCAAAAAATATCATCACTAAACACTTCAGTCGTTTCAAGCAAAATCCTAATTTAAACAAACCTGATTTCTCCAAAGGCATTGAAGCTGATTCACAGCTTGAACACAAAATATCTGATGACACCCTGACCCCATCTCTCATCAATATTTTTCCAGCTAATAAATTCAACTATAAAGACGAGCTCATTGCAGAAATTTTAAGCTCAGCTTTAACAGATACTCTGCATGGCCGTCTCTACCGCTCCTTAATTGATGGAGAGATTAATAGCGGTAAAGCTTTAGCACTTGGTATCAATGCAGGTTACTCAGCGGATAAGTATCAGGGTAAATTCGCGATAGAAGCAACGCCAATAAACCCTTCAGCATTAAAGCAAATACAAACTCAGATAAACAATGTTATTGAAGAGATAAAAACTAATGGTTTAACTAGTGAAGAATTCAAAAGAACCATTGATAGCATTGAAGCAGAAAAAATTTATATGTTAGACAGCCCCCATGCCAAGGTTTCTTTAGCAGAAAGCTATGAAATTAATGGAGAGAACTGGGAAAAAGCTCTTAAAAGCCTTGAGGACTTGAAATCAATCAGCAACGAAGATATCAAAGATTTTGCAAGAAGATACCTGAATATAGATAAAGCCTATAAGCTTGACGTGCAGGGTAAAGGAAAAGATTTTTCATTTAGCTATATTAAAGCCTTACAAGACAAGAGCTTTTCTAATTTAGAAAACGAAAACAAAGAACCTGAAATCTTTGATATGAAAAAGCTTGAGGAAACCATCGCAAAATCTCGAGGTCTTAGCAAAATCAAAGTAGAGTTGAATGGCATAGAGAAAATTCAATCTAAAAATGGTAGCCAAGTATTTTTCAAGCAAGACAATAAAGTGCCAATATTTTTTGTCAATGCTGCTTTTGATGGAGGTCCTCTTAGTGTTGCTCCAGAGGATGAAATCAAACTGACCCTGCTCGATACTCTTTTAGCGAGAACTGGTACTTATAATCCTAAGACTGGTGCGCGCTTAAATAAAAGAGACCAAGATCTTAAAGAAAATGAACTTGGACTTTCACTAAATTATGGTCTTTCAAATCACCATGCTCTTGATTTATCACTAGATTCAGGCTATTTACACCTTGCTTGTCTTAGTAAAAATGCTGACAAATCACTAGACTTAGCTAAAGAGATACTGACTCATCCAGCATTATTAGAAGAAAGTGATAGAAGTGTTGCTGATGAAGTTGCTGATGAGTTTGCAAGAATTAAAGAAAAACAGCTTAAAATTTTCAGCTTACTAGATAAGGTTGATCATACACATGAAACCATTACTACTTTTTCAAAAGCACTTTATCCAGAAAACCATTTTTTCAGAGTTCAATCATATAAATCGATGCTCGATGAGATAGCTTCAACAAGTCTTGATGATATGAAAAGGCTATACCGCCGTTATTACCAAGGACAAAACATTAAACTCTCGGTAGTTGGGGATACAAACAAGCAGTTTATAGAAGAGCGCATTCTTCCTTTATTAGAGGACTGGAACTCTTCTCAAACTAAACAAACTGGAAATCAAGCAGACTACTCAAGAATCGCGGCAGTTCCAGACCCTAAACCTAGTATAAAGATTGTAGAAAGCAAAAGTGATCAACCAGAAGCGCTGGTTTTAATTGGTAATCCCAACGACATCCAAAAAGATGATCCTGATTTCATTGCTTCTTTATTAGCAAATCAAATTTTAGGTGGCGGACAAAACTCCCGCCTTTTCAATAGGGTCAGAGAAGAACTTGGATTAGTCTACAACATTAATAGCTCAGTTCAACCTTTAAAAAACGGATCTGGTCCCTTTGAAATTAAATTTGGTTGTGATCCTAACAATACTAAAGCAGCAATTTCAGCCACTATCAAATTAATCAAAGATATTTATGACAATGGTTTTAGTGAAGCAGAGCTGGAACTAGCAAAGCAAGAGGTCAAAAAGTCAATAGCAATGAGTGCCTATGATAATAGATTTAGTACCGGTATAAACCTTAAAGACTTAATGCTGAGGGGGCTAGATGAAAATTATATCAACAACTTAGATCGTAAGATAGATGCAATCAGCCTTGATGATTTAACAAAAGCAACTAGAAGAATGATAAAGCCTAAAAATCTCACCATTGTTGCAAGCAAACCTAAAAGTGCCCAAAGAGTTGATTTACAGGATCAGCAGCTAGCTCTAGTGGCATAATAATGCCATGTCTCAAATGGAAAAGGCTCAAGAGCTTTTATCAAAGAACCACTTCAATGAAGCAGAAGAATTAATTCTTGAAGTCTTAGAGAAGGAGCCTGAAAACTTTGATGCTCTCTTTACTTATGCAAAAGCCTTGATTCAATATTTCAATATTGATAAAGGCTATGAATACTTAAAAAAAGCTCTTAGTGTAAAAGATGAGTCAATAGAAGCACTCAAAAAAGCCTGCGAAATAGCTTTAATCTACCAGCATAAAGACCAATATCAAGAAGACCTTAAAAACTTCACAACCAAGCTCTTTGAATTAGAACCTAAAAACGAACATATCCGTCTTGGTTATATCCAGCATTTAATCAGGCATTCTAAAACACAAGAAGCGCAAGACTTACTCCTCGCACATAAAAAACATCATCAAGACATTGGCACTTACACACTGCTTTTGATCACACTACGCAATCTCAATCAAAAAGACAAAATCAAAGAACTCTGTCAAGAAATCAAAGAAAAATTCCCAGATAGCCCTGACTATCTTTTAAGTAAGGCAAGTGTTGATATCAAACTATTAGACCCTGAAGATACTGACGTACTTAATGCCTTACTAGAAGACAAACAAGCTCTTGAAAAGCTTAACTATAAGCAATTAGCTTCTCTCTATCACACTAAGTACAAGCTTTTAGATCAAGCACAGAACTACAAAGAAGCTTTTATTAACCTTGAGAAATTCAATCAAACTATCGCGTCAAAACAAGCTTACAATCATGATTCAATGCTTGATTACCTGGAAACACAGAAAAACATTTTCAAGCAAGATTTTATGGACTCGAGGATTAAAGAACAAGAGAGAGCCATAGAATCAGGCTACCAGCTTGATTCCAGAGTGCCTATTTTTATACTTGGTTTTCCCAGGTCTGGCTCGACTCTGACAGCGCAAATCCTAGGCTCACACTCAAAGGTATTTGCTGCTGGTGAAATTTTCAGCTTCAATGAAGTGACTAAAAAATATCTCTCGCGCACCAGACCTGTGTTTAAAGACATCATTAAAGATCTCGATGCTGAGGGCTTGATGGATATCGGTAAAATCTACTTAGACGAGCTTAAGTTTTATAGCGATAAAAAATTCATCATCAATAAAATGCTTGGTAACTATTTTGACATTGGCTTAATCAGACTAATGTTACCTCAGGCAAAAATCATACACACCTACCGTAGCCCAATTGCCACCTGCTTTTCTAACTACCAACAAAACTTTAGTACTCAAAACAATCATAGCTTTGACCTGGATGCTTGCATCAAAGAATACAAAATTTACCAAGACATTATGCAACACTGGAAAATCAGTCTTGAGGAAAGTTTTGTTTTTGATCTAGCCTATGAAGATATGATTAGCGACCAGCTCATTAAAACCCAAGAATTATTGAGCTTTATTGGACTTGAGTTTGAAGACGGGTGCCTCGAATTTTACAAATCAAAAAGATCAGTTTCAACAGCTAGTACAAACCAGGTGAGAAAACCTATCTACAGTTCCTCAGTAGAGTCATGGAAAAACTACCAAGACTAT
>CAWUIS010000155.1:0-4265 GCA_963922625.1 uncultured Candidatus Melainabacteria bacterium
CTTGATAGTTGCAACAGGCAGCGAGTACAGCTACTTTGGTAAAGATCACTGGAAAAAATACACCCACACTCTCAAAACCCTTGATGGTGCAGTTAATCTTAGAAACCATATTTACCACTCACTAGAGCAAGCAATTGCCACACCAGACCCTATAAAAAGAGCTGCTCTTTTAAATTTTGTAGTTGTTGGTGGAGGTCCTACTGGCGTAGAGATGGCAGGCATTATAGCTGAAGCCTGTGAAAAAATCTGCCAAGAGGAAATCAAACTTCGATTTGATGAGATCAGCATCCACCTAATTGAAGGTTTGGACAGAGTACTTGGTCCTTTTGACCCGAGCTTATCAGCTTACGCACTAGCTGAGCTGGAAAGAAAAGGGGTAAAAGTCAAACTCAACTCATTTGTTGAAGATCTCAACGAAAACTATGTCAAAACCAAAGACTTTCAAATAGAAACTAAAACTATAATCTGGGCTGCAGGGGTTCAAGGTGTTGCGGCACCAAAAATCTTAAATCAAGAAGCAGAAAGAGGCTATAAAGTAAAAGTCAATGAGTTTTTGAATATAGAAAATGATGACAGTATTTTTGTTATTGGTGATTGCTCAACTTGTTTTGATGGCGACCGTCCACTTCCAGCATTAGGATCAGTTGCTAAACAACAAGGTATTTATGCTGCACAAGAAATCAAAAAACTAATGAATGGACAAGCTCGCAGCCCATTTAAGTATCAAGACCTTGGGACTATGGCTACTATAGGACGTAATGCTGCAATCGCTGAGATTTTTGGAGTTCGTTTAAGAGGCTATTTTGCCTGGGTACTATGGGGATTAGTTCACATTGCTCTTTTAGTTGATTTTAGAAACCGCACCGGCGTTATGATTAGCTGGATTTGGGCTTACTTTGTAAACAATATTGGTGCTAGAAATATCACCGTAGAATCTGAAGACTAAAGCTTCTATATCATTCCGAAGACTCAAGCATAATGTCAATCCGAACGAAAGTGAGGAATCTCATCAGACCAGAACTATTTTTCTAGCTCTATTTAGAATTTAGAGATCTCTCACCTGCGTTCCAGATGACAGTCGTATCAAACGACCTTACTAGAACAAGAAAGGAATCATCAACAAAGCAATAATATTGACGATCTTGATCATAGGGTTGATAGCTGGACCAGCAGTATCTTTATAAGGATCACCAACAGTATCACCAGTTACAGAGGCTTTATGAGCTTCTGAGCCTTTACCACCACAGTGCCCATCTTCAATGAACTTTTTAGCGTTATCCCAAGCACCACCACCAGAAGTCATAGAAATAGCTTGGAAAAGACCAGTAACAATAGAACCAACCAAAATACCACCCATGATTTTAGCCGCACCTAAAGGCACAACATCATTTAAAAATACTTTACCAACAACAGCAATCAAAATTGGAATCGCAACAGGCAAAAGAGCAGGCAAAATCATTTGTCTGATTGCACCCTTAGTAACAATATCAACACAGCTAGCATAGTCAGGCTTAGCTTTAAAATCCATGATGCCAGGGATCTCGACAAACTGTCTTCTTACTTCTTGAACCACATGCGAAGCAACTCTACCAACAGACATCATTGCAAGTGCTGAGAAAAGGTAAGGAATCATACCACCGATAAACAAACCAGAAAGCACATAAGGGTCAGATAGATCAAAGCTTGGCATTTCAAGATTCAAACCACCGGTCAAGTTAGCTTTATTGATGCCTTTAAGCAGATCAGCTCTAAAGCTAGTGAAAAGAACAATTGCAGCAAGAGCAGCAGAACCAATAGCGTAACCTTTTGTTACCGCTTTAGTTGTGTTGCCGACAGCGTCAAGAGGGTCAGTCACAGCTCTTACTTGAGCATCCATACCAGCCATTTCAGCAATACCACCAGCATTATCGGTAATAGGTCCGTAAGCATCTAAAGCAACGATGATACCAGCCATAGACAGCATTGACATTGCAGCAACACCTACTCCGTAAACACCACCCCAATAGAAAGTTAGCAAAATTGCAGCAACAATCACGACAATAGGTAAGGCAGTAGATTCAAGTGAAATTGCAAGCCCAGTAATAATATTAGTACCGTGTCCAGATTCAGAAGCCTTAGCGATTTTCTTAACAGGTCTAAATTCAGTAGAAGTGTAGTACTCAGTGATTACCACAAAAAGTCCAGTTAAAATCAGGCCAGTTAAAGCACACAAGAAAAAATTGAAAGCTGAGTGATCAAGACCATGCATGATCTTAGTTGTAATGAAATAAAAAGCAACAGCAGCAACCAAACCAGCAACAATCAAACCTTTGTAAAGTGCCTTCATGACGTTATTGTCTTTATCAAGGGTAACAAAAAAGTTTCCTAGAATCGATGCCACAATAGCAGCAGCACCCATTGCAAGGGGATAAATAATAGGGGCATCATTACCAGCATGTATCTGATCAGGATAAATAAGTAAGCCCAAGAACATTACAGCAGTCGCTGTAACAGCATAAGTTTCAAATAAATCAGCTGCCATACCAGCACAATCACCAACATTGTCACCAACGTTATCAGCAATTACAGCAGGGTTACGAGGATCATCTTCAGGGATTCCAGCCTCAACTTTACCTACAAGGTCAGCTCCAACATCAGCTGCCTTAGTGAAAATTCCACCACCAAGTCTGGCAAAAACAGAGATCAAACTAGAACCAAAAGCCAAGCCCACTAGAGCTTGAATGTTTTCTTCGATTTGAGTTGGAAAATTAGCTTGAAGGTAAGCATAAAATCCAGCAACTCCAAGTAAACCTAGTCCAACAACAAGTAAACCGGTTACCGCGCCACCACGAAAAGCAACGTTAAGCGCATCTGACATGCTCACTGAAGCAGCTTGAGCAGTACGGATATTAGCGTTAACACTAACGTTCATACCTACAAAACCAGCCAAGCCAGAAAGCACCGCGCCAATTAAAAATCCAACAGCAACTTTATAACCAAGCAAGAAATACATCAAAATTGCAAGTACAAGGCCAACTGCAGCGATAGTAGAGTACTGTCTATTAAGGAATGCCTTAGCACCATCCTGAATAGCTCCAGCAATATCTTTCATTGCTGAAGTTCCTGTATCAAGCTTCATAATCCAGAAGGCATAGCCTAAGCCAAAAGCGATAGCTAGAAAAGAAGATACTATAGATATACTGACTACGTTGTTCATTTGCCCTACCTAATTTATCACGAAAGCCCGGGGCTTAATAAAGGTTTTGAATTTTTAAAGATTTTGCTGACCGCAAAGCCATAACAATCAAAAACAAGGGTAAAATACGCATATC
This sequence comes from uncultured Candidatus Melainabacteria bacterium, assembly GCA_963922625.1. GTDB lineage: Bacteria > Cyanobacteriota > Vampirovibrionia > LMEP-6097 > LMEP-6097 > CAWUIS01. The sequence goes on from CAWUIS010000155.1 coordinate 3,312, forward strand.
GAGAGTTTATGACGGAAGTTTTTATAAACAGAGAACAAGAACAAGAGTTTTTAAAGAGCTACTTATCCAATAAACCAAGAAATATTCTTTTCCTGTATGGACCTAAAAGTACTGGAAAAACTACTCTAATTAAGCACGTACTTGATAACCTAAGCAACCCAGATGAATATGCAATTAGTTATTTCAATATGCGAGAGACTTTAATTGCAAATATGAAAGATTTCAAGAAGCTTTTTTTCCCTGAAAAACTCAAAGACCTTCATAAAACATTACTGACAGGCATTAGCTTTAACTTTGGTTTTTTTGGCTGGAGTGCTGCGGATTTAAATTCTTTGGATGAAAATCTCTTTGGCTTGATGATGGAAAAAATCAAAAAAGCAAGCCAACAGGGAATTAAACCGGTAATAGTATTAGATGAATTCCAGTACCTTAAAGATATTAAATTCAGTCCCCAGGAGGATTCAGCCTACCTTATCGACGAGCTGTTTAAGTTCTTTATTGCTGTGACCAAACAAAACAATTTAGCTCATGTCATCTGCCTAAGCTCAGACAGTTTTTATATGGAAGAACTTTATAATCACACTGGGCTATCTAATACCAGCGACTTTCAGTTAATAGACCATCTGACAAAAGATGATCTACGTTATTGGTTACTAGAAAAAGAATCTTTCCCTCAGAAAATGTTTGAAGACTCTTGGCGATATTTAGGCGGCTCAGTTTGGGAAATTTGGCAGGTTATTGCTGCTTATCAAAACATCGGTTCTTGGCAGGAAAAAATTGATGACTTATTGCAAGTCAAATGGTCTTTATACATGGATTATTTTCAGAGCAATTTTGTCTCACCAGAATCTATTAAGCATGAGAGCAAAAAACTTTTCCTTAAAATCACAGATAGAATCTCCCAAGATGGCAAGTATCAAATCACAAATGAAGATACCGGCATAAATGATCTAC
>CAWUIS010000156.1:0-4244 GCA_963922625.1 uncultured Candidatus Melainabacteria bacterium
AATATCTTAACTAGACTTTTTTATTGAGATAGCACTGGCTGAACAGCACATTTGAGTTAGAATGTCTTGAATGACAAGTCAAACAATAGATTTTGAAATAGCAGACATTAAACAAGCAGAGCTTGGAAGAAAGAGGATTGCCTGGGCAGCCAAGGAAATGCCGGTTCTACTCAAAATCAGAGAGAGGTTCTCTAGTGAAAAACCGCTTCAAGGTATTCGTATGATAGCCTGCGCGCATGTCACAACTGAGACAGCAAATTTAGCTATCACTCTAAAAGCTGGTGGTGTTGATTGCGCTCTTATAGCTTCTAATCCTTTATCTACTCAAGATGATGTTGCTGCTGCTTTAGTAGAAGATCATGGCATTTCGGTTTATGCCATTAAAGGTGAATCAACCGAAACTTATAACAAGCATGTAAATATTGCACTTGATACCAAACCTCAGATCATCATGGATGATGGCAGTGATGTTGTTGCTACTTTATTACAAGAAAGAAAAGACCAGATAGCAGATATCATTGGTGTTACAGAAGAGACTACTACCGGTATTGTCAGACTTAAAGCAATGGAAAAAGATGGCGTTTTGACTTTCCCAGCAATGGCAGTTAATGACTCGCAAACAAAGCATCTTTTTGATAATCGTTATGGTACTGGTCAATCAACTTTAGATGGCATAATTCGTGCAACTAATGTTTTGATTTCTGGTAAGACACTTGTCGTAGTTGGCTATGGCTGGTGTGGTCGTGGTACTGCACTACGTGCTCGTGGTCTTGGTGCTGATGTTGTTGTAACAGAAGTTGATCCTGTGCGCGCACTAGAAGCAAGACTTGAAGGTTTTAAGGTGATGCCAATGATGGAAGCAGCTAAGCAAGGTGATATTTTCGTAACCTTGACTGGTAACCGTCATGTTATCGATAAGCAACATTTTGAAGTCATGAAAGACGGTGCCATAGTTTGTAACTCAGGTCATTTTGATCTTGAGCTTAATTTGGAATCACTCAAAGAGATGTCTACAGCGGTCAACACAGTGCGTCCATTTACAGAAGAGTATGTGCGTCAATCAGGTGGTTCGGTTATTGTTCTTGGTGAAGGCAGATTAATTAATCTTGCAGCAGCAGAAGGGCATCCTTCAGCAGTTATGGACATGAGCTTTGCTAACCAAGCTTTAGCAGTGGAGCACCTTATCAAAAATCAAGGACAACTCAAACCTGGTCTGCAAAACCTTCCTGAAAATTTAGATGTTGAAATTGCTCAGCTTAAATTAGATGCAATGAATATTGCAATAGATAAGCTTAGTCCTGAAATGCTTGAATACATGAATTCATGGACTGTTGGTACCTAGAACTCAGCTAAAAAGCTAGTTATAAGGATTAAATTTTTTTTGGTTAGCTCTGTTTCGATTAACCATTTGTAATCTATCTGAAATTTTCAAGATAGTTTGAAAAATTTTGGAACTCTGAAAGCTTGTCTGGGAACAAGTTTGACAATATGACGTCATTTAGAACATTACCAAGCGATTTGGGCCCATGGCCCATAGTTAAAAAAAATTAAGAGACTATTTTTGTCTCTTTAATATATATTTATCAGAGTGCTGGATGGGCGTATTTCTAACTATTACAAAAGAAATAAACAGCGGAATCAGGGTTCACAAGGGTCGTACGTCGGTTTTCTAAAAATTTAAAAGAAGAGGAATTTATTTAACTATGTCAAATAGTGGAGAGTTGTATCAAGAATTAATACCTGCAACTGCAGAAGCAATTGCAAGAGCAAATACTAGAGCAGGTGAAGAAGAAGAATCACCAAAGGTTTATACAAGGTCAGAATCCAGTGGTGCTGAGGATTCAATTAAGCTTTATTTAAAAGAGATTGGTCGCATTCCTCTTTTAACAGCACAGGAAGAAATTGAGCTGGCTCGTGAAATTGAAAAAGGTGGTCACTCTGGTGATGAAGCTAAGCGTAAATTGGTTCAAGCAAACTTACGTTTGGTTGTCAGTATCGCCAAAAAATATTTGAACAGAGGACTTTCTTTCTTGGATTTAATTCAAGAAGGTAATCTTGGTTTGATTAGAGCCGCTGAAAAATTTGATCATGAAAAAGGTTATAAGTTTTCAACTTATGCAACTTGGTGGATTCGCCAAGGTATTACCAGATCACTGGCAGACAAGTCTAGAACTATTCGTGTTCCTGTACATATGGTTGAGACCATCAACAGATACAAAAGAGTCACCCGTCAGCTTTCTTTAGAGCTGGGACGTAAGCCAACAGATACTGAGCTTGCTTGGGCACTTGGTGTAAGCCAGAAAAAACTTAAAGAGATCATGAACGCCAACAAGACTCCTGTTTCTCTAGAGACTCCTCTTGGAAAAGAAGAAGACTCTACTTTGTCAGATTTTATTGCTGATGATAATGACTGCAGACCTGATGTCGCGAGTACAGATCGTATGCTTAAAGCCCACATCAGAGAGCTTTTAGTAGATTTGTTGCCTCGTGAAGCTGAAGTTTTAAAGCTGCGTTATGGACTTGAAGACGGTCAAGCAAGAACACTCGAGCAAGTAGGTAGAATTTTTAACATTACTCGTGAGCGTGTGCGCCAGATTGAATTTAAAGCCATGAAAAAACTCAGAGAGCCTGCTAAGTTTGAGAAGCTTGAAGGCTATCTTTCAAATGTTTGATGGGAGTTTCGATGAGTCCCGGTGCATTTTTTCTGACCTTTATATTTCACTGGTAAAACAGGGATTCAGCGACGCTTACTTAATGCTTCTTGCAATTTAACAGGGTGCTCCAGCTCCCAGTTGATATTTCTAATTGCTTGTTCAGTAAATCTTTTTTTGAATGCTTTTGTGTGAAAGAATTTATTTTGTTTCAGTTCTTGTATAGCTTTGGTAAGATAGCTTTTCCTTGAATTTTTGTCATCTCCATAATAAGTATCATCACTTATTCCTTTAAATTCTTTTCTTAGATGAAGTGCATATTCACGGTATCTTCGTGGCCCTGCACCTAATATGGCTCTATCCATATCTAAAAAATAATTATGGAGATCATCATCTTCTTTTGCTTGATGAGTTTGGGTAGCTAGGATGATTTCTTTTACTCTATTTATGTCATCATTATTAAGACCTAGCTTTTGTAGTACTTTAGCGGCTTCGTCTGCACTCTTTGTTTTGTTTGCTCCGTCACCAGCTTGGTATACCTGGTCATGAAAAAATATTGCTGCAAGCATTAATCCATAATCTTTGGTATGTTTTAATTTGTCATAATAGTACCTGGGATCTCTGATGTCATCATATAGACCCAAAAGCTCAGAGATTCGCTGGACATTATGATAACTACGGTGTTTTGCTGAATGTGACCCTATAACCTGATTTACAAGATTAGTGTTTTCTTCTGTTGGAGGAATTTTCAATAATATCAGCATGTTAATCCAAGCTCGTCCAATATTTTCTTTCCATTGGTTTGGTGTATGGGCTATGTTGCAAGTTGCAGTGGTCCCCATTGGTGTAAGTAAAACCATGGATGTTACATATACCATATTTTGTTGATCTGATGCTGATATAATTTCTTAGATTTTATGGATATTAAATACAAAAGAATTTTACTAAAACTAAGCGGCGAAGCTTTGGTGGGTGAGGGTAGTCTTGGCATTTCGCCTGAGATACTAGATAGGATTGCTGAGGAGATTTCTTTGGTGACTACTCAAGGTGTTCAGGTTTGTATTGTTGTAGGTGGCGGTAATATTTTTCGTGGAGTACAAAAATCTACTGAGCTTGGTATGGATAGGGCAGCAGCAGATTATGTTGGTATGCTTGCCACCATTATGAATTCACTGGTTTTGCAAGGTGTTTTAGAAAAACGCGGTATTGCTACTAGAGTACAAACTGCCATAACTATGAACTCGGTTGCTGAGCCTTATATTCGCCGCCGCGCGCAGCGTCATTTGGGTAAAAGCCGTGTAGTAATTTTTGGTGGTGGTACTGGGAATCCTTTTTTCACAACCGATACTTCAGCTGCTTTAAGAGCATCTGAGATGGATTGCGACTTGATGATGATGGCAAAAAATGGTGTTGATGGTGTTTATGATTCTGATCCTAAGAAAAATAAAAACGCTAAAAAAATCGATCATTTGACTTTTGATGATGTTATACAAAAAAATCTTCAGGTTATGGATACAGCAGCGGTGTCTTTATGCAGAGACTCAAACATTCCTATTTCTGTATTTGATTTTTATCGTCCTGGAGCCATTAGAG
>CAWUIS010000157.1:0-4223 GCA_963922625.1 uncultured Candidatus Melainabacteria bacterium
TGTTGAGATCAACAGCATGCACATTCCCGCGAAGATTTCTTTCAAGTCCATAACGGTTAAAGTCTGGAATCACTGCAACAAAGTTTGCTCCAACTAAACCTAAATAGTATTTGAATATCATTTCTAATTTGCATGGTCTTTCTTCTTGGAGTCCAAACTCGATAATTAATTTTTCAGCGACATAGGCTGATTGGGGCTCAACACCGTGAACCCCACCAATAATCAGTATCTTCTCAACTTCTACTGCCATTATGACTCTAGATAGTTTCTCAAGTCATCATAAATTTGAGCAGCGTGTGTAGCTGGGTCAACATTCGGGTAGTTTTTGATGATTTCCCCCTCTTTGTTTATAAGGTAAGAGATTCTCTGTACCCAAGCTCCATCAGCATCATATTTTTTAACAACTTCTTTTTCCGGGTCTGAAAGTAAAGTGAAAGGTAGTTTGTATTTTTCTGCAAATTTTTTGTGACTTTCAGTAGAGTCAGGACTGATACCAAATACTTGCAGGTCCAGTTTGCTTAACTCTTGGTAAGAATCACGTATGGTGCATGCTTCTTTTGTGCATCCTGGTGTGTCATCCATTGGATAAAAATAGACAAGGACATTTTTGCCTTTATATTGAGATAGAGTATGCGATTTGCCGTCTTGATCCATCAAAGTAAAGTCTGGTGCTAGAGTTTTTGCTTCGATCATATGTTCTCCTTTTTGACTGTTGCAGCTTACTAGTAAGCAAAGAATTAAAACTGCCAGAAAATTTTTCATATAAGGATTATATAACTATATTGTCCCAGAGATTGCAGTGTCAGTTGCTGCCGCTGCACAGACCGGAGATCCGCAGCATCCGCAAGCAGCACCAAAACTAGCAGCTATTTGTGAATCTTTACCATAGAAAGCTTTAGCCAAACTCTCAAGAATTCTGTCCACACCAACAAAGCTAGCACTGGTTAGTAAAATTTTGCTGCCAGTGTCAACAAGGTTTTTGATACCACTTGGTAGGTTTTCTGTAAGTGCAGCGGTTAGCATTTTCATTAGTGGTGCGACGACTTGCACTTTTGTCTCGATATTTAAAAGACCTGGTAAAAGCTCTTGCCACTGTTTTATTGAGCCTAAGTTTTTTATAAAAGTACTTGCTTCGTCTTTCATCATAGTGAAATAGTCTTTGTTACCGTGGTGATGTAAAGTAGCAAATTTTTCTATGATGGCAATTGCTGCTGTAGCAAGTGCTCTTGGGATATTTTGTATAAAGCTATTTTGTCCCTCAAGATTGGATCTAGCACCGCTTGCAGCACCAGAGACTAAGTAGGAGAGTCCAAGTTTGGTTAGTTTGGTATGCCCTCGATTTAATAGATGCATACTAGAAATTGCAATCCAGGATTTCAAAAAATTTGGCATTGGTAGTTTTTCAACCAGCTCAGAGCTTATAAAAGCAGGTGCCAAAAATGAGGTGTTTAGAGAAAATTCTCTGAGCCATTGAGGAGCTTTCATATTGGCAAGAAAATCTTCTAAAGGCCATATAGTTTCTTGTTCATGGTGGTGGTGATGGTGGTCATGTCCGTGATCATGTTTATGATCATGATGACTGCAGCTTTCACCGTGTTTATGGTCATGTCCGTGATCATGTTTAGGGTCTATGTGGCTATGAGCGGCTTTAATCTTACAATTTTGATCACGGCAGGGTAGAGGGATCACTTTTGGTGAAGACGAAGATTTCTTATCAGGTTGTGCTGTATGTGAACAAGCTTTTGAGCCATGAGCATGTTGATGCTCGTGATGTCCCTGTGGGTGATGATGATTAGTTTTTAGGGCTGCTTGCATTTAGTAAACTAGCTGTACATTATAGCAAGGCTTAAAAAATGACATTAGGCGACACACCCTTAGAGGTTCTTTTCTGCGATTGCAACAGCATTATGAGGATGCAGACTCTCTAAATGTTCGACTTTAACTCTATAGCCTAGGTATTGTCTTTCTTCAAGTATATTTTTAACTCTACGACAAGCGTCTTCACTAAACATCATATTGCTGCCGTTTAGTCTTGCAAACTCTTGTTCGTCTTCTCTTTTAACAGCTGCTTGAACTGGAGTATCTAGCGCTTCTTCAAGGAAATTAATAACCTCAAGTATATTAAAGTCTTTGTGGTCCTTATCAAAACGAATTAAGACATGAGCTTTGCTTCTTTGAGCATGTGGTACAGCTGTTTGTGCATCAAGGCTTAAAAGCCACTTACTGACTTCTTCTTTATCTAAAGTCTCTTTATTTGCAAATTCAAGCAAAAAACTTTTTTGATTTAGTTGTCTGGAAAGTGCTGCTGAACAAGGACAAGTACTGGAATAGGTGATTTCGATATTAAAGTCAAAATCGATCTTTCCGTTTTTGTTTGAGACAATCATCTCAACTGGATAGAATCTCCAGCCTTTTTGTCTACTTTTTAGAGCAGATCTTTGCACCATAAAATCAAAAGCAACTCGAATATAAGCTGAATTACTAAGACCTTCATGGCTCTCTATAAAGGCTCTGCTCAAGTTTGCAAGGACATCGAAACTGATCAGTTCTTTAGCAAAATACTCTTGAGCCTTTAAGTAAAGTCTCGACATGTGTATGCCTTTAGCCTTTGGATCATCTAAGCTTACATAGAGATCACATTTTGCAGGAATAGCCTGCATCCTACCTAGCTCATCGGTAATATTAAGAGGTAATTCGACTGCATCCATTCCGACTTTGTTGAGAGTCAGTGAGTGAGCTGAACTTGCTTCGTGGGCAACATCTGGTTTGCTTTCTTTGTCCATAAGAGCTGATAGTTTTTCTGCGTTCATATTTAAAATTATGCCTTATAGTTTTCCCTAGTTTTAAAGCTGTGTTGGGTTTGGCACATCTCCGTACACTTTCTGCGGATCAAAAGTTTTCTCAAGCTCAGTGTATTGAAGCTCTACTTCAGTACCTGACTTGAATGCGTCTCCAGTAGGTACGGTGCGGTAGAAGCAAGAGCGGTAACCAACGTGGCAGCTAGCACCAGAACCAGCGACTTTGACTCTTAACCACACACAATCTTGGTCATCATCGATGCGCATCTCTACGATGTCTTGATAAAGTCCACTAGTAGCACCTTTGTGCCAAAGAACTTTTCTAGAGCGCGAATAGTAAACCGCTTGACCGAGCTCCATGGTTTTCAAGAAAGCCTCTTGATTCATGTATCCGTGCATCAAGAGCTCTCCACTTTGATAGTCTGTAGTTACTACAGGTATCAAACCATTATCATCAAATTTAGGAGCGAGTTCTTTTCCCTCTTCAACTTGCTCGATACTTTTGCGTTCTTTAAATATCTTTTCTATCACGGCTGGTTATTATAGCAATACATGGCAAATATCATAGAAAAAACCATAGAAATTAAACTGAAAATCTAAAACTTTACTCTCAAAGAAATGCAGGAAAAATATAGCGATAGCCCAGCCACCAACGATATCTTCGGGGTAATGCACTTTCAGGTAAAAGCGGCTTGCCCCCAGAATCACTGGTAAAGCATATAGAAAATATGAAAATGGGGCTGCAATTTCAAAGTATTTAACAATTGACCAAAACAAAACCAGAGAGGTTAAAGAGTGGCCAGAAGGAAAACTAAAACCACTAACCTTAGTAATTAGCCAATCTTGCTTGGGGGGTCTTCTTTTACGGATAGTGTTTTTTAGGATTAGGTTGACTAAGTAGGCCCAAAACCATAATGAACCAACTTGGTATCCCATACGAAAATCTACAAACAGCAAAAAACAACAAATTAAAAATTGTGGGAAAACATTGCCAATTAAAGTTACGTATCGAATAAAAAACATATGAAACTTCTAGAGTAACAAATTAAGTCTAGGGCTTTGATTAGTGAAATCCTGCTAGAAATTTTTGCACGGGCTCACCGATAAAGCTATTTCTAACATAGCTAGAGAGTTTTAAGCCCCACCAGCGATAATCTTGATTGCGTAGAGGATTAAGCTTGATAGAGTTTGATAAGTGTTTGCTAGCAATTTCTGTTTTGCCGTTCATAATATACCAATAAGCGCAGCGTAAATGAGCAAGGCTATAAGCTTCATTGACGATGACAGAAAATTTGTCTTGTATAAAATGTGCAAGATCTTGCTTTTCACCAATGAGCTCAAGGTATTGTTTTAAATCAAAGTTTTCTAGGTTAGTATTGCGATCTAGAACTTTAAATGTAACTTCTTCGACTTTTTCTGCTTTGA
>CAWUIS010000158.1:0-4205 GCA_963922625.1 uncultured Candidatus Melainabacteria bacterium
CAGGAAAATAGTAAATATGACGAAGCTCAGCAATATTATGAAAAAGTTTTGAAGCTAGATCCTAACTTTATTCAAACTTACTATGTACTTGGTTTGGTTTACTGGAACCAAGACAACAAGCCAGAAGCTGAGAAAATGTGGCAAGAGTTCAAACAAAAGTCTGCAAATGAGGCTCTTAAGCAAGAGATCGAAAAGATTTTAAGCGAGGCAGAAACACAGCCAGATGAAGCTTCAGATATAATGTAAGCTTGTGAAAGTTCTTGACCAATTGATGCAGGGTGTTGTGGATCTCAAGCCGGGTGGCTGCGACTCACTTGAAAAGCTTCTAAATAAAGCCCAAGAAGAAAACCGACCTTTAAGAGTTAAGTTAGGCATCGATCCTACGAGTAGTGATTTGCATTTGGGTCATATGGTTTGTATTCAGAAACTGAAGCAGTTCCAAGAACTTGGGCATTTACCAGTATTGATTATAGGCGGCTATACTGCACAGCTTGGTGATCCTTCTGGGCGTAATGAAACCAGACCTCCTCTAACTAGAGCTCAGGTTGATAGTTTTGCTCAGACCTATTTGGATCAAGTGGCTCGTGTGCTTGATATGGACAAAGTCGAAGTGGTCAATAATGCAGACTGGTTTGATACATTTACGCTAACTGATTTTACTAAGCTTGCTGCAAGCGTTACTATCAATCAATTGATAGCAAAAGATGCCTTTGGCAAGCGCTTGGATGCTGGTAGCCCATTGTTTATGCATGAAATTTTTTATCCTTTGTTGCAAGGCTATGACAGTGTTGTTGTCAAGGCTGATATTGAACTTGGTGGAACCGATCAGCTATTTAATTTGATGGTTGGCCGCGATTTACAAAAAAATAATGAGCAAAAACAACAGCTAGCTATGACTATGCCACTTTTAGTAGGTTTAGATGGCAGCAAAAAAATGTCCAAATCTTATAACAACTATATTGCTCTCAATGATAGTGCCAATGATATTTATGGCAAAACCATGAGTATCCCTGATGAGCTTATCCTTGATTACTATACTCTTGCAGCAAGAGCATTGCCAGATGAAATACAAGCAATAAAATCTCGCCTCGATTCTGGTGACAATCCCCGTAATATCAAAGGAGAACTTGCAGAAAAAATAGTGGCTATTTATTACTCAGAAGATGAAGCTAAAAATGCAGCTGAATCCTTTGTTGCTCAATTTAAACAAAATCAAATTCCTGATGATATTCCTGAATATCATATGAATGGTGTAAATAAGCTTGCTGAAATTATGACTGCTGCTGGTCTTTGCGCTTCAAAAGGTGAAGCAAAGCGCCTTGTTGCTGGTGGTGGAGTTAAAATTGATGGTGTCAGAATAGACGATCCAATGCAAGAACTTAGTCTAGATCAGGCAAAAGACAATGTACTTCAAGTTGGAAAAAGAAAATTTGTTAAGCTTAGATAGAATTACTCCATACCTAGAGTCCAATTTGCCTTTTTTAGCTGAATTGCTGCAAGCAGATATAAGATTGTTTGTACGCAAAGACAAGCAGATTTCTGTACAAAACTATTTTCATCCAAACCAAGATTCTCTCTATCTTGGGCCTAAATCAGCTGTTAATGCTAGACAAAAATTTGAATCTCATAAAGAAGTATCGGTTGATAAGGCATTTAGGCTTGGCACACAAATTGTGGGTCAATATGGCTTGGTCATTAATAATCGTAGAATTCAAGAATTTGCTTATCCAATTTTTTCTGATGCAGAAGTTGATCCAGTTGCAGTCATTGCTATTGAAAGAGATATCTATATGACCCGAAATATTCTTGGACGTCACTGGGATTTTATTGCAGATCATTTGATAAAAACTATCCAAGAAAAAATCAAAGAAAATATTCGCTTACCAAATATAAGTTTTGGTGAAGGGGCTTTGATTATCAAAGAGAACAAAGTATTTTTTGCTAATCCTCTTGCGGTACATTTATTGTCTGAGATAGCGGAGCAGGCAGGTCAACTTATTGGCAGAACTTGTGAAGATATTTTTGCAAGTTTTACAGTTGTTGCTCAAGGGGCTGATTTGAGCCACTCTGTATCTAAAATTGAAGAGATCACCTTGAGACAAAGAACCATTGCTGTGCGTCATATTGACTTGGGTTGTGATATCTCGGTTGTCTTGATAAAAGACAATTCTGAGCTTAAGTTTCAGCAGACTCTTTTACAAGAGATTCATCACCGTGTCAAAAATAATTTGCATACAATTGTATCTTTATTGCGTTTGCAAAAACGACGCAATCCAGCTCTTGAAGAGCCTTTTAACGAGGCGATTAATAGAACCAACAGTATTGCTTTGGTGCATGAGTATCTGTCACGCTCGAGTGATATTGAAAACATCGATTTTGGTTTTTTAGTGCAAAAAATTGTCTTGGGTTTAGTGGCAAGCTTTGGTGCTGATCATATCGAAGTCAAGTTTGATTGCCCTAAAAAGATTTATATACTCTCGGAGTATGCCACTAATCTTGCTCTTGTTGTTAATGAAGTTTTGACCAATACCCTTGAGCATACCTTTGATAGCTTAACTTTGATCAAACTCAATCTCTATGAAGATTCTAATCACCTTCATTTACTCATCGAAGACGATGGTGGTGGTTTTAGTGATGAGTTCGACTACAAAAACAGTACTGGTTTAGGTTGGGGAATTATTGAGACTCTTGTTACAGAGAGCCTTAGAGGTGAGTTGCGTGTTGAAAACTATCAGCGCGATAAGCAAAAAGGTGTGAGGGTTTATATCGCTATTCCTCAGTCCAATATATAATATACGAGATGTCTGTAACTGATACCGAACAAGAAATGATACGAGTGCTTATTTGTGATGATGAGCCATTAATTCGTATGGATTTAAAAGAGTTATTAGAAGAAAGCTCTACTTATCGTGTTGTTGCTGAGATTAAAGATGGTAGCGAGCTTGTTGATGCCATTAATACCAATAAGCCCGATATAGTTTTTCTTGATATTCGCATGCAGGATATGGATGGTATTGAAGCCGCAAAACAAGTCCAAGAAAAAATTAAAAGACGCGTTCCTATAATTATGCTGACAGCTTATAGTCAGCCTGAACTTTACGAGGAAGCTTCTAAAGCTGGAGTTTTTGCTTATTTAACCAAGCCTTTGCGAAAACCGGATCTAGCACCAGCAATAGAGGTTGCTTTAGCTCGTGCACTTGAAATGCAGGAGATCTCAAATGAGCTTAGTGATTTGAGCGACAAACTTGAAACCCGTAAATTAGTTGATAGAGCTAAGGGACTTTTGATGAAGAAATATAAACTTGATGAGCCCACTGCGTATAGGCGGATTCAAAAAGTAGCAATGGACGAGAGATCTTCTATTAAAGCTGTTGCACAAAATATTTTAAATTCTTAATCCAAAAAAACTAAATATTATCTAAGGATGAACTGGGTTTATTTTAAACATTGCTATTATTTTGGTTATGGAAGCTAAGCCGACCTTGAACTTGTGGGTACTAAATACGTTTAAAGACAAAGAGGGAAAATCAACGCAGAACCCAGCAATTACTCAAGTAAGAGAGTTTTTGAAAAGATTCAAATTATCTCAACCAACTAAGGAAAAAGCAACTAAAAAAATAACAACAGTGAACGATCGACAGGCGATGGCTTTTTTAAATACGCTTGCCAACACGAAAGACTATCAATATGAGGTACAAGGTTCAACATACGATGAAGTTCATCATATCTCTCAAATTATCAAGCCATTATTTGATTTTGCAAAAGAGGGTATTAAAGTTAATGATCTCTATCAAATAGCTAAAACCGTGGTAAGTATAACGCGCTTTTTACCACAAGGTAAAAATATTCCATTTGAAAACTTTATAGCACCTCCTACAACGAATGCAAATATTAGAACATCTGATTATAGTGCTGCGGGTGTAAAAAAATGCCTTCAGGAGTTTAGGCAATCCGTTAATGAAGCAGGTCAAAACTTAATTCAGAGTATTGCTGATTTCTTAGATGAACTTGTTCCAGTACCAGAACCAGAAAAACAAACAGCATAAAGCTTTATTTATTTAAATTAGCTGGCTCATGTTTGCTAATAACCACGTAAATCACAGGTGCTAATTATAATTTACGTGGTAAAACAGGGATGAGACTTAGGATTTACGTGGTTATTGGAACTACTATCTATTTAAATTAGCTGGCTCGTATTCTGTAAA
>CAWUIS010000159.1:0-4182 GCA_963922625.1 uncultured Candidatus Melainabacteria bacterium
GAAGATTTTGGTAAGGCTTTGCTTCAGGTTTTTGATGACTACAAGGTTAACTTTATTGGTCAATATGGTTGGCTTGTGAAAACGCCTGTCAACGTTATTAACCTTTATAAAGATAGAATTATCAACCAACACCCAGGACCAATTGAGTTTGGTGGTAAAGGCATGTATGGTAAGCATGTGCATCAAGCCAGAATTGATTTTGCTCACAAAACCGGTGAGTGGTGGACAGAAGCTATTTGCCATAAAGTTGAGGAAGAATACGATACCGGTGAGATTATTGCAAGAGCTAGGGTGGAAATCTTGAAAGACGATGATGCTCAAAGTCTTGCCGCCAGAGTTTTACCTGTTGAGCATGCTTTGCAGATCAAATGTCTTGAAATGCTAAGCTAAATATTTATGCAAGAAAAGAAAAAAGTCTTGGTTATTGGTGCTGGTGGACGCGAACACGCACTTGCTTGGAAACTAAATCAATCAGAACACATCGAGAAGATTTTTGTGGCACCAGGTAATCCAGGTACAGCTCTTTTAGATAAAGCAGAAAATATCAATATCAAAGTTAGTGATTTTGAAGGGCTGATTGATTTTGCAAAAAAAGAAAATATTTATATGACTATTGTTGGTCCAGATGATCCTCTTGGTGATGGCATTGTGGATGCTTTTCAAGAACAATCTTTGCGTATTTGGGGACCGAGTAAAGCTGCTGCTAGGCTAGAATCCTCAAAAGCTTTTGCAAAAGATTTTATGAGCCGTCATAATATTCCAACTGCTGAGTACCAGGTTTTTAAAGCTTATGATGATGCTCTTGCTTATTGTGAAAAACAAGGCTATCCCATTGTCATTAAAGCAAGCGGTCTTGCTCTAGGTAAAGGCGTTGCGATTGCAGAAAATAAAGCTGAGGCTCAAGACTTTCTAGAGAAAATTTTTATTGAAAAGGTTTTTGGTAAAGCCGGAGAAGAAGTGGTGATAGAGGAGTTTTTGGATGGTCCAGAAATTTCAATACACGCTATTTCTGATGGTGATAATTTTATAATGCTCCCAAGCGCTCAAGATCATAAACCAGTTGGTGAGGGTAATACAGGGCCTAACACTGGTGGCATGGGTACTATAAGTCCTTTGCCGTGGATTAGCCAGGACAAGCTAGATGAGATACAAAAACAAATTGTGGAGCCTGTCATTCAAGGTATGAAAGCTGAAGCTAATGCTTTTGTGGGTTTACTTTATCCAGGTTTGAAAATGACCAGTAAAGGTCCTAAAGTATTGGAATTTAATGTGCGTTTTGGTGACCCAGAAACCCAAGTCTATATGGCGAGATTAAAGTCAGACTTGTTTGTGATTTTGGATGCTTGTATTGAAGCTAAGCTTGATCAAGTCAGCATGAATTTTAGTGATGAAGCTGCTGCTTGTATTATTCTGGCGTCTGGCGGCTACCCTGCTTCATATGAAAAAGGCAAAAGAATTACTGGCTATGATCGAGTAGAAGAGGCGATGGTTTTCCATGCTGGTACTAAAATGCAAGATCAAGAACTAGTTACTAGTGGAGGTAGGGTTATGGGTGTCACTGCTCTTGCTGCTGGTTTAGAACAAGCGCTCAAAAAAGCCTATGCTGCTTCTGAGAAAATTGATTTTGAGGCTAAATATTTACGTAAGGATATTGGTGCTTCGTACTTATAACCTCGACTTTAGGTCCGGCATAATCACCATGAGCAGGAACTACTTTGACCAAATTACCAAGTTTTTTAGCAAGCTCATTTACTTCATGAATATCGTCACCCAGTACCGTTAAGTGACCTCCCTTACGATCTTTACGCCCTTCTTTGCCATACCAGTGAATAGCAACTAGAGAAATTGCTTGCTGCTGGTTTTGATTCTCTATAAATTCTTGTGCTGCATGAATCTCTAGCTTGGCTGGTTTTTGTCCTGGGAAATCATGAGGTCCAATGATATTAACCATCGCCATTGCTGGAACGGTCCTGTTAATACTCCCCAAAGGTAGTCCTAGTAATACTCTTAGGTACTGTTCAAATTGAGATGTCTCAATAGCTTCAATACTGCCATGCCCAGAATTATGAGTGCGAGGTGCAATTTCATTGACGTAAAGTTGAGTTTCATCGTATAAAAATTCCACTGCTAGAATACCCTTGAAATCTAATTTTTCAACGATTTGCTTGGCAATATTATCAGCTTGCTTGCAAATATCTTCTGAAATATTCAAGGGTGGAGATACTAAGGATTCAAGTTGGTTAGTATTTTCATGAAAAAGCATTTCTGTTGCAGGATAAGTGAGGATATTTTTGTTTTGGTCTCTGGCAACGATAACGGCAAGTTCTTTTTTTGTTTGAACTAGATCTTCTACAATAAATAAATTGTGCTTGTCTTTAGAGCTTGCTTGCATCTCTTGAATTTTTGCAAGGTCATTTTCATCATCTACTATGGCAACACCTCTACCATCAAAACCCCCGGTTTTGAGTTTTACTACAAAAGGGAAATCCAAGTTTTTTTGATCTAAGGCAGTTTCAATGGCTTTCAGGTTATTAAAGTGCGCAAAATTAAGAGTAGGAATTTGGTTTTTTAGATACCAATCTTTTTGATTACACATTACATGGATTAGTTTGAGATCTTCAGCCGATGGCATTGCTTTATTTGCAAGCTCTACTAAAGCCTCAGCTGCAATATGCTCAACTTCAATACCTAAAGCATCAGGGTCAATTTCTTTTAAGGCTGCTTCAAGTTGTGTTTGGTCTTGAATATCAAGCTCGTAGTAATCACTTTCTTTGCAAAGAGCTTTGACACAAGAATCTTTGCTGTTGCCAAAATATATTACTCTGGTGTTTTCAAGCTTGCTGGTTTTCTTCTTAAGCTCACGAAAAGCAAGTTCGGTCATCATGGCTAGTTGACCATCTCCAATAATTGCTAATTTGTAGTTGATATTTTTCTGTGTATCCATTTTCCTAGCTAGAGCTTTTGAGGGCCATTGCCTGATCTAAAGTTTCCAAAAACCCAGTGAATTCAGGATTTTGTAAAATCTTGTCTAGCTGAATCTGTGTAAGACCTTCTTGCATTCGAACAGGTCCCAGGTCTTGAATTTTCAAAAAGAGATTTGATTTTTCTTTACCACTAGATTGCAAATTCTTGAAATCCTTTTTTGCTCCTTGAAAGATTTTAATATGTGGTAACTCAGCTTCTGTTTCTATTTGGAATCTTTCCTCTAATGTTCTTTTCAATAATTCAATAAGGTTTAGATTAGATGGGTTATATTCATCAGTTTGATCTTTCTTTCTAAGACTATATTTTGAGATAAATATCGGTATGTGATCTTTTAATTTGTCTAAAAAATCACTTTTATTTTTAGCAAGTTTTGACTCTAGATGAGGGCTGCCTATGTGTTGGATTGACCAACCATCACTTTTGTTTTTTGCATGAATCACTTTTAACTTTTCATTTATACCCTTACTGTAACTAGAGCATCTTATAATTGCCTCGTCACTTACAGGTCTTTTAGATAAGTCAAATATTGCAAATTTACGAGGTATGGTCTTATCTATTGTCGTCATCCTGTCTTAGTATAATACTGAATTGACAAAATTGTAGACTATGTCTATTTTTGTTCGCCTTTAATTGACAAAGTTGTAGTTTAGTATTGGTAAATTTTGTGCTAGAGTATAAAATACAACGTTGTATTTTATACTGATATGAAAATTTCAACCAGGCGAATCGAAGAGCAAATCATAAAAGATTTAAAGAAAAAAATGGTTTTTCTTGCGGGCCCTCGTCAATGCGGCAAAACAACATTGTCGCAATCGATACTAAAAAATACGAAAGGGCACTACTATAACTGGGATATTCTTGAGCATAAACAGAAAATCAAAAATTATGAGCTTGATAGGCAAGCGAAGTTATGGATTTTTGATGAAATCCATAAATATAAACCTTGGCGAAACTGGCTTAAAGGTAGTTTTGATCAATATCAACATGAAAAAGAAATTTTGGTGACAGGTAGTGCTAAGCTCGATGTTTACAGTAGAGGTGGTGACTCCTTGCAAGGTAGGTATTACTTACACCATTTGCATCCTTTAACTTTTACTGAATACACAGATTTAGCTTGGCAAGAGCAGCCTGATTTGATTGTTGACCCTGAGCAATTTGAGTTAAAGAGTTCTGACCAGAAAGCATTAATAGATATGC
>CAWUIS010000160.1:0-4182 GCA_963922625.1 uncultured Candidatus Melainabacteria bacterium
TTCTTGGAAAAAATCAGAGCCTATACCCCAAGTAGGTACCTGACCTGTCAAACAAACAACAGGAACAGAGTCCATATAAGCATCAGCAATTCCAGTAACAAGATTAGTAGCTCCAGGACCACTAGTTGCCAAAACCACACCAGGTCTTCCAGCCACTCTGGCATAGCCCTCAGCAGCGTGACAACCACCTTGTTCGTGACGTACTAAAATATGCTGCAGCTCTTCTTCTGCGTAAAGTTCATCGTAAAGCCCAAGTAAGACACCACCGGGGTAACCAAAAAATCTTTTAACGCCTTGTCTTTTAAGTTCCTTTAAAAGAGACTTGGCACCAGTTGAAATTTCTTTTTTTAAAGGCATTTTTGTTTCCTTATTTACTAATCAGCAAGATCAGCAAATAAAGCTGAACTTAAATATCTTTCCCCGTTTGATGGAATTATACAAACAATAGTCTTTCCTTTGTTTTCTGGGCGCTTTGCAAGTTCCAAACTAGCATGCAAAGTAGCTCCAGAAGAAATTCCACAAAGTATACCTTCTACAACCGCCGACTCTCTAGCTATTTTGATAGCTGTATCACTATCGACTTTAAATACTTCATCTAGAAGGTCTGTTTTGAGGTTATCAGGTATAAAACCAGCACCAATTCCTTGAATTTTATGAGGTCCAGGAGCCCCGCCAGATATCACTGGTGATTCCACAGGCTCTACAGCAACAACTTTAAGCTCAGGTTTTTTTTCTTTTAGCACTTGAGCACAGCCCGTTACAGTACCTCCAGTACCAACACCAGCAACCATGATATCCACCTTACCTTCAGTGGCATCCCAGATTTCTTCAGCTGTAGTATTACGATGAATTTTAGGGTTAGCCTCATTAGCAAATTGCTGCGGCATATATGAATCAGGAGTTTGCTCCATAATTTCTTGAGCCTTTTCAATAGCACCCTTCATCCCAAGAGCACCAGGTGTAAGCACCAGCTCAGCTCCATAAGCCTTGAGAAGTTTTCGACGCTCTACGCTCATAGTATCTGGCATAGTTAAAATCATCTTGTAGCCTTTAACAGCAGCAACAAAAGCAAGAGCAATACCAGTATTACCACTAGTAGGCTCAACAATGGTAGTTTTGCCAGCTTGTATCTTGCCTGATTTTTCAGCTTCATCAATCATAGACAAGCCAATGCGATCTTTGACTGAACCACCAGGATTAAAAAACTCAAGTTTGAGTAGAATCTCTGCAACACAGTCTTTATTGATACGATTTAATCTCACCAGAGGGGTGTTGCCAATTAACTCAGCTATATTATTAGCTATTTTTGGTAAGCTTGAAACTGCCATAGTGATAAATGATTATAGCCGATAACATCCCAGAAAAGATCAAAGCAGCTATTAAATTTGAAGCTGAGCATCAATTTATTAACGCCATCGGTAAAAGTGGCGACTTTGCCAGTTTTGTGCAAAGCCAAGCCAGGCAAGCCCTCAAAAAAGCTCGAAACAACCCTCACTGGCTCACTATCAGCAACTTAATGGAACGCTATAAGTTTCTAGACATGTCTTCGCGTAATTTAACTTGTAAAAAAATCTTACGCTCGCTTGAAGAACTTGCCGAAACCGAAAAACTAATTTCGGAAAAAACCAAAGAAGAAATCATCGATCCTAATCTAGACATCTCAGAGCTGAAAGTTCAGTTTATTAAAGGAGTGGGACCAAAGCTTGCTGAAAAACTGGGCAAGCTGGGTATTGAAACCTGCTTAGACTTGCTTCATTACCTGCCACGAGATCATATCTCTTATGAAACAGCTTCTCAAATTGCAGAACTTGAATTAGAACAAGATGTCACTATTTTAGGGATGGTTAAAAGCATCTCCGCTTTTAAAAGTCCTAAAAAAAATCTTGTCATTCTCAATATCACCATCCAAGACAACTCTGGCAAAATTAAAATACCAAAGTTTTTCCAGGGCAATTCAAGCCATTTTTATTTAAGACAATACAAAGAACAGTTACCAATCAATTCGCATGTCATTGCCGTTGGTACAGTTAAACCTGATAAATTCTCCAAACAAAAAATTCTCCATAATGCCATGGTAGAAGTTGTTTCAGAGGAGTTCAGTGAAAAAGACCGCAGCGATGAAAGTATTCACACAGCAAAGATCGTACCAATTTATCCCTTAACCGAAGGCGTTTCATTGATGAACTTGCGTAAGCTAATTTTCCATAGCCTCAAAAGCTACAAAAATAATCTCAAAGAATTCATACCAAAACAGGTCTTAGAAGCCAATCACCTAAGGAGATACAGAGAATCAATTGAAGACATCCATTTCCCACAAAGCATAGAAGAAAAAAACCTAGCTATAGAACGTCTTGTTTTCAATGAATTTTTCTTGATGCAGTTAAGGTTTATGCAACTACGATTTGAACATAAAGAAAAACACCAGGGCATTGCTTTTAATTGTTTTGAAAATGGCTTAGTTGATAAATTCATTGCATCTTTGCCATTTAAATTAACCGCTGCACAAAAAAGAGTATTTTTCAACGAGATTTTGGTAGACATGATATCCAAACAACCAATGCATCGCCTCGTGCAAGGAGATGTAGGCTCTGGAAAAACCATAGTTGCTTTTCTTGCCATCTTAGTAGCAATTGCTGATGGCTATCAAGCTGCCATTATGGCACCTACTGAAATCCTTGCCGAACAACATTACAAGAAATTTTGCTCTTGGGTTCAAAGCATGAATGAAGAGCTGCAACTTAGAGTAGGTTTATTAATCGGCAAGCAAAAATCCGCAGAAAAACGAGCGAGCCTTGAAGGACTTGCAAATGGCTCTATTAATATTGCAGTTGGCACTCATGCTTTAATTCAAGACAAAGTCAACTTTCAAAAGCTTGGCTTGATTGTCATTGATGAGCAGCACCGTTTTGGAGTCAAACAACGCGAAGCGCTCGCTCGTAAAGTTGATAATGAATACAGTGAATCTAAAACTGTCGAAAAGCTTTTCATGACTGCAACTCCAATACCTCGTACGCTCTGTCTTGCTATGCATGGTGATTTAGATCTGTCAGAGATAGACGAGATGCCAGCTGGACGCCAAGAGATCATCACAAAATTAATCAGCAAAAAATCTGAGGCGCATAGTCTCATTAAAGATGAGATTGCTAAAGGCAATCAAGCATATATTGTTTTTCCATTAATTGAAGAATCTGAGACTTTAAGCGCTCAAGCAGCAACTGTAGAGTACGAAAAACTACGACAAGGTAAATTTAAAAAATACACCATGGGTCTAATTCATGGACGACTCAAAGACGATGAGAAAGAACAAGTCATGGAAGATTTTCGAGATGGCAAGCTACAAATTTTAGTATCAACCACAGTGATAGAAGTTGGTGTCGATGTGCCTAACGCCACTGTCATTTTGATTGAGTCAGCCGAACGCTTTGGCTTAGCTCAATTACACCAATTAAGAGGACGGGTCGGAAGAAACGACAAACAAAGCTATTGCCTGCTCACAAGTAACTCCAAAACAGAAACCACCAGAGAGAGGCTAAGCATCATGGAAAAAACCAGCAACGGTTTTATTCTGGCTCAAGAAGATTTGAGAATAAGAGGCGCTGGAGATCTAACGGGTCTTAAGCAATCTGGCGTTCCAGAATCAGCACTTCAAGCATTAATAGATCAAGAAGAGCTACTTGCAGCAGCGAGAAAATCAGCTCAAGAACTTATTAATACAAATCCAGATCTATCTAATCATCCTCGGTTAAAAACCAGGCTTGATAAATCAAGCTACGCAGCTAATTACGATGCTGGTTGAGCCCAAGAACGTTAATACCAAATAATAAAAAGATCAAAACAATAATTTAAGCAACAAAAAGATATTTTTGTTCTAGAGTTGTTTAATCTTTAGGCAATAGATCTATGGAAAAAACAAGTCCCAAAATCATAATAGTTGGTGCCGGTTTTGGTGGCATCAGTGCCGCGTTAAAGCTCAAAAAATCTGGAGCTGATCTAACTTTTATAGACAAACAAAACCACCATTTATTCCAGCCTCTTTTATACCAGGTAGCAGCAGGCTTCCTCAACGCCTCTGATATAGCAGCTCCAATACGCTCTATTTTGGGAAAATCTGAAAAACAAATCATCAGAATGGAAGAAGTTGTTGAAATTGACAAAGAAAACAAGCTTGTCAAAACTCAAGAA
>CAWUIS010000161.1:0-4171 GCA_963922625.1 uncultured Candidatus Melainabacteria bacterium
TTAAAACTCCGTCGTAGTTTTTCATGACATGATCAACTAATGGTCTTGTAAAAGCGTACTGAGTATCAGTGTCTACGTTCATTTTTATAACACCATAGTCAAGTGTTTCATGGATATCAGACAAGTCAGAGCCAGAACCACCATGAAAAACCAGGTCCATAGCAGCCTCCGCCCCAAATTTATCAGTTACAGCTTTTTGACCATCTTTAAGAATTGATGGCTTGAGCTTAACATTACCAGGCTTATAAACACCATGCACATTACCAAAAGTAGCAGCAAGCATAAACCTTCCACCAACTTCATTTAGGGTTTCGTAAACTTGCACCATATCCTCAGGTGTAGTGTAAAGTTTTTCTGCTGGCACTCCAGAAGTGTCATGTCCATCTTCCTCACCGCCAACAACTCCAGTTTCAACTTCTAGAATCATTTGGCTTGCAGCGCATCTTTCAAGTAGCTCTTTTGATTTTTGTAAATTCTCAGCGAGAGGCAATTCAGAGCCATCAAACATATGAGAGTTGAATAAATTTGGCTTACCTTCTGATCTTCTTTTTTCTGTTTCAGCAATCAATGGCATCAAAAAAGAATCAACTTTGTCAGGGTGACAATGGTCTGTGTGCAAAGCAATCAAGACATTGTATTTCTCGGCAAGGGTGTGGGCAGCCTCAGCAATAACTCGAGCACCAAATGCCATATCACCGACATTCAAGCCAGAAGCAAACTTACCACCACCGGTTGATAACTGAATAATGCCATCTGACTTAGCATCAGCAAAGCCTTTAAGGGCATCATTCAGAGTGACAATGGAAGTCACATTTATGGCTGGGTAAGCAAAACGGTTCTTCTTTGCATTATCAAGCATTTGGCAATATTGTTCGTAAGTTGCAATGGGCATGCTTACGATTATACACCAACAACTTGAACAGATGGCTTGCCTGTATACTCCATCAATATTACTTCCAGCAAGGGATGCCTGTGCATTTTATCATCGACAAAACGGTGAATCTCTGATCTTAAATCAGATTCTAATTTATCCACTTCAAGCTTTGCCAGCTTACCTTGGGTTTGTTCACGGCGACTGAGCTGGACGTTTTTAGGATTATGCGGGCTGTTTTTAATTGCAAGCAAAGCCGTCTCTCTGACTTGGTCCATAAAGCCAGCTTTAGTTTCACTTGGTGACAAAACCAAACCACGAGAATAAATTTTTATATCGCCCATGATTTCACCATAAGCATTGACAGTGGCGATTACAGTCAAAAGACCTTCTGTTGCAACCAAGCGGCGCTCTAGCATGATATTGGTATCTAGCTCACCGACATTAGCGTTGTCCACCATAATAATGCCAGCTTCAACTTTGTCTATGACCTTGCATTTACCGTTCTGCATTTCAAGCACATCGCCGTTATCCATCAGCAAAATGTTTTCTTTGGCAACGCCGCAAGACACGCCTGTTTCACCATGCTTAACAAGCATGCGGTACTCACCATGACAAGGCATAAAAAACTCTGGCTGCGTCAGACTCAGCATTACTTTTTGCTCTTCACGACTAGCATGACCAGAAACATGGACATTATGCTCTCTACCGTAAACCACATCAGCTCCGCGTTTAAAGAGCATATTGACTAAGTTGTTGACAGATTTTTCGTTACCTGGAATCGGCGAAGCACTCATTACAACTGTGTCGCCAGGCTGTATTTGCAGATACTTATGCTCATTGCGCGCAATGCGAGACAAGGCAGCAAATTCTTCTCCTTGAGAGCCAGTAGTCAAAATCACTGTATCTTCAGGAGGCACTTTGTTGATGTCTTCCTGTCTGATGATAAAGTCTTCAGGAATGTTGATATAGCCGAGATCCTTGGAAATTGCAGCAAGATTGATCATCGAGCGTCCAAATAAAGTTAGCTTTTTGCCTGCTGCTCGAGTTAGCTCCATGATGAGCTTGATACGCAAAACCTGACTTGCAAAAGTTGTAATGTAAACTCTACGCTTAGAACTTTGGATTATAGACTTGAGCTTAGGTATAACAGCTTTTTCAGAAGGAGTGTAAGTTGGCTTTTCTGCGTTGGTACTATCACTAATTAAAAGCGACACGCCGTCTTCTCCTGCTTTAGCAAGAGGAGCTACATCAAAGTACAAATTATCAATAGGACTATGATCAAATTTAAAATCACCAGTATGAATGATACGGCCAGCTGGAGTATCGATGATCAAAGAAAAACTATCAGCAATCGAGTGATTGTTTCTAATATAAGTAACAGAAAAACTTGCACCAATTTGTACTGTTTCTCGAGCACCAACTTCTTTTATGGCTTGCTCTTCTCCAACTTTGTTTTCGTTGAATTTGTTTTTTAGTAAGCCCAAGGCAAATTGTGGTCCGTAGATTATCGGTACATTGACTTCTCGTAGCAAAGGAACGATGCCGCCAATATGATCTTCATGACCATGTGTGACAATCATGCCTCTGATTTTGTCTTTGTTTTTGATGATGTAGTTTAGTTTTGGCAGAACAATATCAACGCCTATCATGTCTGTTGTTGGAAAGGCGAGGCCTGCATCAATAAGCATGATTTCATCACCACATTCATAAACCCAAGTGTTCTTGCCAATCTCATAAAGACCACCAAGAGAAATAACTTTGACAACTTTGTCTTTGTCTAAAGGAATTAAGCTATTTTGTGCAAGTTTGTTTGTCATTGAATTTTTGTAAAACTTGTTCGAGCATTTGATATTGCTCACCAGAAAGCGGTACTAGGGGTTCACGCAATTGCGTCGAACACAATCCAATTATACCTAATGCTGACTTGATACAAGTAGGATTTGGTTGAATAAATAAAGAGTCAAAAAGTGGAAATAATTCTAAATGTATCTCTAAAGCTTCACTAACCTTGCCTTGGTTAAAAGAATTAATCATTTCTTGCATGCGCCCGCCTACTAAGTGCGAAGCTACAGAAATTACTCCATCAGCTCCAACAGCAAGCATAGCCAGCGTCAAGCTATCATCACCCGAGTAAATTTTAAAACGATCACTTTTCAGACTAAGACGAAGCTGAGAAATGAGGTCTATATTATTAGAGGCTTCTTTTAGTGCAATGATATTGTCAAATTCGTTAGCGAGTTCTATGACAGTCTCAGCATCCAAGCTAATAACAGTGCGCGATGGCACATTGTAAAGAATTATAGGTAGCTTGGTAGATTTGGCAATAAGCTCAAAATGTCTTTTGAGACCTTTCTGGTTTGGTTTATTGTAGTATGGAGCAACAAGCAAAAGCCCGTCAGCACCGTGTTTTTCACCAAGTTGGCTCATCTCAATTGCGGTTTGGGTGGAATTAGAACCAGCACCAAAAATAATTTTGATGTCAGAGTTTTTCTGCTTTAAATAGTTGCGGCTGAATTTCAGCAGCTCAATTTCTTCATCATGGCTCAGAGTAGGGCTTTCACCAGTGGTACCAGAAATAATAATTGAGTCTGTTTTTTCTTGGATCAGCTTATCCAAGATTTTTTCAAGAGCTTGATAATCAATAAGAGATTTATCCTCTTCTTGAAAAGGAGTGATCATTGCCGTTATAAGGCTACCAAAATCAGTCATGCGGCTAATTATACCTTGTTGCCGGCAAGTCTATTCGATTCAATTAGCGCTTCACCAATTTTTACAGTATTGAGAGCTGCCCCAATACGAAGATTATCGGAGACAAGCCAAAAGTTGATAGTTTTAGCTTGACTCTCATCCTCGCGTAAACGCCCAATATAGATAGGATCCTTGCCTGTGACCTCAAGAGGTGTCGGGTATTCCATATTGCTAGGATCATCAATGATTTTAATCATGTCATTATCAGACCAAATTTTTCTGATTTCATCTAGTGACACATGCTCTTCAAATTCAAGGTTAATTGACTCTGAATGGCTTATAAAGACAGGAACACGTACTGCAGTACAAGTGATTTTTAAATCTGGAAGATGCAGCATCTTACGGCTCTCATTGATGAGTTTCATTTCTTCTTTGGTGTAGGCATTATCAGTAAAAACATCTATCTGCGGAATAAGATTAAAGGCAATAGGCTTTGCATAGCACTGGTAATCAAAAGGCTCGCTTTCAAGCCTCGCTTTAGAACCAGCAGCAAGCTCGTCCATAGCTTCTTTTCCAGCACCAGAAACACTTTGGTAGGTACTCACAACG
>CAWUIS010000162.1:0-4116 GCA_963922625.1 uncultured Candidatus Melainabacteria bacterium
AAACAGAAAACCACTCTGCTATGCGTGAAAAGAAAAAATCCATCGCAAGAATTTTAACTATCCTCAAAGATAAGAGTGAAGCTGCTAGCCAAGAAGGAGAGACAAACAATGCCTAAGAAGATATTAAAAGGAAAAGTCGCAAGCGACAAGACCGATAAAACCATTACTGTAAGTGTTGAACGTAAGAAAAAGCACCCACTTTACCAAAAAGTCATTGCTTTCTCTAAGAAGTTTTTAGCTCATGACGAAAAAAATGACGCTAATATCGGCGACACTGTTGTAATCGAAGAATCAAGACCATTTTCAAGAAGAAAAACTTGGGTATTGAAAGAAATTGTGGAGAGGGCTGTATAGATGCTAGGTCAAGAATCTGAACTAGAAGTAGCTGATAACACCGGAGCAAAAAGAGTTCGTGTTATACGTGTACTTAAAGCAAATTCTAATATTGCTTCACTTGGCGATATTGTAGTGGCAACTGTAAAAGATGCTGCACCAAATATGCCAGTTAAAAAATCTGACGTTGTCAAAGCTGTTGTTGTGAGAACAAGAAAGCGCAAAAAAAGAAAAGACGGCAGCTGGATTAGTTTTGATGAGAACGCTTGCGTGATTGTAGACAAAGACGGTAACCCTAAAGGGTCTCGTGTTTTTGGTCCAATTGCTCGTGAATTGCGTGAGACAGGCTATATGAAAATCGTGTCATTAGCTCAAGAGGTTGTGTAGGTAAAAAGAAATGCAGAAAAACAAAAGAAACAGTATAAGATACACAAAAGCTGCGAAACCTGGCAAGGTTAAAAAAGGTGGCGACCTACTTGTATCAAAAGCTTTAGTAAAAACAGCTCGTCGTAACACACGACCAAAGCTACACGTCAACAAAGGTGACGAAGTTGTGGTTATTGCTGGTGATGACAAAGGCAAAATTGGCAAAGTTCTAGAAGTGATGATTGCAAAAGGCAAGATCATTGTTGAAGGTGTCAATATCATCAAAAAACACAGAAGAGCTCAAGGTCCTGGACAAGAGGGTGAGATCTCTGAAATGGAAGCGCCAATTTTTGCATCTAAAGTAATGTTGTGGGATGAAGAATCTAAAAAAGCATCTAGACTTGCGCATTCAACTCTTGAGAACGGTAAAAAAGTAAGAATTTACAAAACATCTGGGGAGCAAATAGACTAATGGTACTTTCATTGAAAAAGAAATACGAAGACGAAGTCAGAGCAAAGTTAAAAGAAAAACTCAGCTTGGCTAATGTAATGCAAATTCCAAAACTGGAAAAAGTTGTTATTAACTTTGGTTTAGGTGAATCGGCTACTAACGCTAAAACTTTAGAGAACGCTATTGATGATTTAACAAATATTGCTGGTCAAAAGCCTGTGATTACAAGAGCTAAGAAATCAATCGCTGGCTTTAAAGTTAGAGAAGATATGCCAATCGGCTTGAAAGTTACTCTTAGAAAAGATCGTATGTTTCATTTCCTTTCTAAGCTTATTAATGTAGCATTGCCTCGTGTGCGTGACTTCAGCGGTGTGTCTTTCAAAAGTTTTGATGGTAGAGGCAATTATACTTTTGGTATCAAAGAGCAGATTGTTTTTCCTGAGATCAAGTACGACAAAGTTGATGCTATTCGTGGTATGGATATCACGATTTGTACTAGTGCAACTAACAATGGTGATGCTAAAGCTTTACTTGAAGAGCTTGGCTTTCCGTTCAAAAAACAGCCACAAAAGGCACAAGGATAATTCAGAACACGGAGTTAAGTAAAAACTATGGCGAAAAAATCTTGTATTCAAAAAACTCTTAAAAAGCAAAGGCTTATTGCTAAGCATGCTAAAAAAAGAGCCGAGCTTAAAGAAAAGCTTTTGAACCCAGAACTTGAGTTTGAAGAGAGAATGCTTCTACAAAAACAAATCGAAGCGCTTCCTTTAAATTCTTCAAAAGTTAGACACAGAAATCGTTGTTGGCTTACTGGTAGACCTCGCGGCTACCATAGAGATCTAGGCATTTGCAGAAATGCACTAAGAAAAATGGCTCACTTCGGTCAAATCCCAGGAGCAACTAAGGCTAGTTGGTAATAAAGGTATATAAAAATGAGCGAAACAAAAAAAGCAGCTAAGAATAAAACTACTAATGATCCAGTTTCTGATTTCCTAACTAGAATTAGAAATGCTCTTTTAGTACAAAAAGAAAAAGTAGCTATTCCTTACAGTAAGTTGAAACTAAACTTGGCAAACCTTTTATTAATGGAAGGCTATGTCAACCATGTTCAGATTATCAATGAAGACGATGTATCAAGAAAGTCAATTTTGATAGACCTTAGATACGTCAACAAACAATCAGCGATCACTGGATTGAAAAAGATTTCAAAGCCTGGTCTGCGCAAATATTCAAAAGCAAAATACGCACCTCGTGTTTATAGTGGTCTTGGCATTACTGTCATTTCAACTAACTTAGGTCTTAAAACTGACCGTGAAGCTAGACGCGAGAAAGTTGGAGGAGAATTACTCTGCCAGGTTTGGTAAGACCAGCAGTTTAGGAGATTATCATGTCAAGGATTGGTAAAAAAGAAATCAAAATTCCTTCAGGAGTTGAAATTAAGATAGAAGATCTTAATGGTGCCGAGGAATCACTTGGACAAAAAATCACGGTCAAGGGTCCAAAGGGCGAATTGAGCCGTGCTATCAGGAAAGAAATTACTGTCGGCCAAGAGGGAGAGGAGCTAAAGTTCACTCGTAAAGACGATACTAAATTGTCAAGATCTCTTCATGGTCTTACAAGAACTCTTGTTAATAACATGATCTTGGGTGTTACAAACGGCTTTGAAAAGCATCTTGAGATTCACGGTGTTGG
The DNA here is from genome assembly GCA_963922625.1 of uncultured Candidatus Melainabacteria bacterium. Lineage (GTDB taxonomy): Bacteria > Cyanobacteriota > Vampirovibrionia > LMEP-6097 > LMEP-6097 > CAWUIS01. Next base: position 2,843 of record CAWUIS010000162.1, read on the forward strand.
TTACAGAGCTGCTGTTAAAGGCAAAAGCTTAGATTTTCAATTAGGGAAATCTCACCCAGTAGTTGTTGAGCCTCCTGAAGGTATCGAATTCAAGGTTGAAAACAACACAAACATCATTATCACTGGATATGACAAAGAGGTAGTAGGTCAAATTGCTGCAAATATTATTGCTCTTCGTCCTCCAGAACCATACAAAGGCAAAGGAATTAGACTCAAAGGTCAGAGAATCAAGCGTAAAGCTGGTAAGTCTGGTGCTAAGTAAACTAGGAAGGGATAATCATGGCAATATTAAGTAGAAAAGAAAGAACAGCTAAAAGACACAGAAGAGCAAGAAAGAAAATCTCTGGCACTACAGAGCGTCCTCGTCTAGCTGTTTACAGATCATCTAAGCATATTTCAGCGCAAATCATCAACGATGAAACCGGCGAAACTTTATGTGCTGTTGCATCATACTCAAAAGATCTTAAAGACATCACTAATGGTTCAAACGCTGAGGGTGCTAGCAAAATTGGCGAAGCAATTGCAGCTAAAGCCAAAGAAAAAGGTGTTGAAACAGTTGTTTATGATTGTGGTGGTAATCTTTACCACGGCAGAGTCAAAGCTCTTGCTGATGCTGCAAGAGAAGGCGGTTTAAATTTCTAGTTGAAATAGGTTTTGTAATATGACAGAAGAAGAAAACAAAGTTAATCCAGAAGAGCCAAAAGCTGAAGAAGTTAAGCAGGCAGAGCCAGCTAAAGAAGAAAATAAAGCTGAAGCGACTAATACTGAAAACGCTAATGCTGAAAAAGCAGCTGATACCGAAGCAGCAAACGCAGCTCCTGCCGCTGAAGCAGCTCAGGCTGAAGATACTAGAGGGCGCGGTGCTAAAAAACCTTTCAATAAAAAGAAAGGCGGTAAGCGTAAATCAAGAGGTTCTGAAGAACAGCAATCTGAGTATATTGAAAAAGTTGTTCAAGTTCGCCGTGTAACTAAAGTAGTTAAGGGTGGTAAGAAGCTTAGCTTTAGAACAACTGTAATTATCGGTAACGAGAAAGGTAAAGTTGGTGTTGGTGTTGGTAAAGCATCTGAAGTTTTAACTGCAATCAAAAAAGCTATTGCTGATGCTCGTAAAAGTCTTATTGACGTTGAGACAGTCGCTAATACAAACACAATTTCTCATAACGTTTATGGTGTTGCTGGTGGTTCGAAAGTATTGTTGAGACCAGCTGCTGAAGGTACTGGTATTATTGCCGGTGGTACAGCACGTATCGTACTTGAGCTTGCTGGTGTGGGTG
>CAWUIS010000163.1:0-4110 GCA_963922625.1 uncultured Candidatus Melainabacteria bacterium
AGAGTGGAAAGCAGAATAAATCATTTCTGTGGTCACAGTTAAGCCCATTGGTAAAAAACCTCCGGTGATTGCTTTTGAGAGGCAAATGATGTCAGGGACGATGCTTGCTTTATTACATGCAAACATAGCTCCGGTCCTGCCAAAACCTGTAAAAACCTCGTCTGCAATTAATACTATGCCAGCATCGTCTGTGAGCTTTCTTAGTTTTTGTAGAAACTGTGTGCGATGAAATTTCATGCCTCCAGCTCCCTGAACCAAAGGTTCGATGATAACAGCAGCAATTTCATCAGGGTGTTTATTAATGAGGTCCAAGATTTGATTGATTGAATTTTCTTCTGCAAGAATCTTGGCTTCTTCTTTGACAAGCATTTGACCACTGCGATTCAGGTCTTTATGTGGTTTTACGCTAAAGCCGGCAGGCGAGTCAACAAAGTGAACAGGATAAAGTAGTTTTTTGAAGGCAGCTTGAAATTGTTCAGTGCAAGATGCTGACATCGCACCTACAGTATCGCCGTGATAACCCTCCTTGAAGGCGATGATTCTTTTGCGTTGATTTTCTCCTTTGTTGTGAAAATGTTGTATTGCCATTTTGATTGCAACCTCAACGGCGGTGGAGCCATTGTCAGAAAAAAATGCTTTTGAGAGACTTCTTTGTCTATGAGGGGATAAGCTTGAATCAGCCCGAGGAAGTAGAGGTAGTAATTTATCTATAAAACGAATGGCAGGCTCGTGTGTAAATCCAGCAAAAATAACTTGCTCGTGTTTGCTCAATTGTTGACTAATAGCATCTGCAATATATGGATGAGCATGTCCATGGATATTGACCCACCAAGATGAGATACCATCAATGAGTTTTTTTTCTTTGCCATCCTCGGTTTCAATATATATAAATTCTGCTTCTGCTTTGTTTACAAGAAAAGCTTGTTCTGAAAGTTTTTGCTGAGTGAAAGGATGCCAAATATGAGCGTTATCGATAGCCCTTAGGTTTAAAGAGTCTGTGCTTTGCATTAAAGTAATTCTATCAATTCACAGACTTATTGCCTGGGATGCCATAACGCAAGCTATTAGGCGGCTCTTCAACTTGGTAAGAAGCTCGGTTATTTTTTTTATTGCTTTTCTTAAAATCTAGCTTGGGAGGCTTTTTGCTAATGAATTTTGGGTTGCCTAGTGAAGGCGAGCTGGAACTCGGAATTGAACTAGGATCCTTCGACATACCAGATAGATTTAGCAATCGTGAATTAAAGCTTAGTTAAGAGCTGGCTTGAGCTCACCATTTTCATGCATCTCCATGATGATATCGCAGCCACCAATAAACTCTTTATTTACATAAAGCTGAGGGAAAGTTGCCCATTCTGAAAAGACTTTAATACCTGATCTTAAATCTGGATTTGTTAGAACATCGTAGGTTACAAACTCTGCTTCATGAAACCTGAGTGCTTTAACAACAGCATCAGAAAAACCACACTGAGGGAAGTCTTTATTGCCTTTCATAAAAAGAACGATTTTGTCTTTTTCTAAGATCTCAGTGATTCTTGCTTTTGTTGAATCATCTAATTCACCTTGTACTTGATTACCAATTTGCATAAGTGCCTCCTATTCTTTTGTACCTTTTGCTTTTACAACTAGTGCGTGTATGGTTTCATCAGCCAGCTGATCTTTTAAGACCCTTTGTACTAATTGCTCTCTTTTTACACGCGATAAATCATTGAAATCCTCAGCTACAACATTAACCTGCCAGTGATTCCCGCCTTTAAGATCAATTGCTTCAACATGAGTTGTTTGCAGCTGGTCTTTTAGTATTTGTTCTATGTCGTTTGCAGTAAGTAGCATGATCCTATCTAAATAAATTTATGACTTTTTCTAGCGCTTCAAAGCACCTATCAATATCGTCTTCATTATTATAAAACGCCATTGAAATTCTTGAAGTGCCGCTGGTGTTAAATCGCTGCATTAATGGTTGAGCGCAGTGATGCCCGGTGCGGATGGCAATTCCGTGTTCATTCATCATGGTGCCAATATCAAAGGCTTCTATATCATCAAAAATAAAAGAAATTATTGAAGCTCTCTTTTTATCGAAGCTTGGTCCTAGAACCTTGATACCGTCGATACTTGGGACTTTTTTTAGAGCGTATTTTAAAAGCAGATCCTCCCGCTCCAGAATATTTTGCATACCAATATTTTTAAGATATTTGATCGCTTCTCCAAGACCAATAACTTCAATAATGGCAGGGGTGCCAGCCTCAAATTTGAAAGGTAATTCAGCATAGGTGGTTTTTTCAAAACTGACCTTGTCTATCATCTCTCCGCCACCATGATAAGGAGGCATCTCATTAAGAATTTCTTTTTTGCCATATAGTACCCCTACGCCAGTTGGAGCATAAAGCTTGTGTCCAGAAAAACAATAAAAATCACAATCCAAGTCTTGGACATCTACTTGAGCATGGGTAATTCCCTGGGCGCCATCAATAAGTACCAGAGCCCCGTTGGCATGAGCTTTTTCTATCATGGCTTTGATAGGATTGATAGTACCTAAAGCATTAGAGATATGACCTAGTGCCAGCATTTTTACATTACCTGAGCTAATTAGCTGCTCAAAAGCTTCTTGGTCAAGGCTGCCATCGTCTAGTACTGGTATCACTTTGATTGTTGCGCCAAATTTTTCAGCGTTTATTTGCCAGGGTACGATGTTGGCGTGATGCTCTAATCCACTAATTAAAATTTCGTAGCTTTGGTCTTTTTTCCAGCCGCAAAAACTACTTGCAACTAAATTGATAGCTTCAGTAGCTCCGCGTACAAAAATAATTTCTTCGTTGTTGCGTGCATTAATAAAATCTTTTACCCCAGAGCGTACTTCATCAAAAGCTTGAGTTGATTTTACACTTAAATCATAGACCCCACGCCTGACTGTGCCGTTAGAGTCAAGCATAAAATTCTTCATTGCTTCTATGACCTGGACTGGTTTTTGTGAGGTGGCTGCACTATCCAAGTAGACCAGCTTTTTGCCGTCAAGTTCGCTGTCTAAAATAGGAAAATCTTTTCTAGCTTGTATAACGTCCATGTTTGAATTTACTATTGTTTTCAAGGCTTGCAATCGCCTCCTTTCCACTTTCCTGCGAGCTTAAAATTGAAAAAGCTAGGTTGGCAACATAGTTTTTTGCTGATTCCAAGCTGACTTTGTCTATGAGTTCTTTACAGAAGCTATAAGTGAGTACTGATTTGGCAAAGTCTTTATCAAGCCCCCTACTTTGTAAATAAAACAGCTCTTCTTCGCTTAATTGTCCAGTAGTGGAACCGTGTGAGCATTTAACATCATCAGCCAGAATATTTAGCTGAGGTCGTGAATCAACATGAGCTTCTTTAGAGACAAGTAAGTTTTTGTTTAATTGAGAAGCGTCGGTTTTTTGAGCATCTTGAGCGACTTCAATCAGACCATTAAACTCAGCCCTAGATTGGTCTTGTAGTATGCCTTTGAATAATTGACTTGAGCTGCAGTCTTCAACATTATGATTGACTGTTACTTTGTGATGAGATTTTCTTTGCTTGTCAAGAATATATAAACCATTGACCGCAGCATGAGATTCAGCTCCATCTAAATCAACACAAATATCATCCCGAGATGATTTAGCACCAAAACTAAAAGCATTAAAACTAAGATTAGATTTGCTTTGAAGCTTCGCTTTAAAATCATATAGTCTAATCGCGTCTTTGGATTCATTTTGGATTTTATCAAGCTTTAACTCTGCCCCTTCTTCCAGGAAACACTCTATGACAGCATTAGTGAAGTAATTACTGCCAGGCAAGCCGATATAGCTGACAATGATATCCTGCTTGGAATTTTTACCAGCATGGATTAAAGCTCTAGTTTGATTGAAATTGTTTTTGTTAGAGATATGTAAAACTTGAAGTGGCTTGTTGCTTTGGAAATTTTCCTTGATAGCAAGTAAAAAGCCATCGTGTATCAAAGCTGTGTTGACTGCTTTGAAATAGTTACTCTCTTGGTCTATGCCAGAAGCAAAGTTTTTCTCTATGATAGCTTTGCAGTGATTATGGCTTTTAATTTCGTTGAGTTTGTTGAAATTTAGTACACAAATATCTTCGTTGTCGAAATTA
>CAWUIS010000164.1:0-4083 GCA_963922625.1 uncultured Candidatus Melainabacteria bacterium
AAGAATGGTAGTAGCCGAAGAGATGAGGCTGCCCTTGCACTGCAAGCAGAATCAGAAAAGATTACATCGGAAGAAGATGTTTTTAAGAACCTGATTAAACCAGAACTTGAAAAGCTAGCAAAAACAACAGATGACATTAGCGTTGGTGACTCAAATGTAACTTTGAGTGCAGATAGCCGACATGACCAAAGACAAACGATAAAAAATGAATTTATAATCGATACAAGCAGTAATACAAGCAGTAAGCAGTCACATAGGCTTAAAATCAGAACGGGTAATTTTAGCAATATTCCTGTTAATTTAAATCTTGAATTCAAATTACAAATGGTTGGACCAAAACCTATGATAGTTGAGCTAAAAACTGCCGATGATGGTAAGCCGGACTTTAAATCACGTGACGGAAAAGAGGTTGATTTGAAAAAAGTGCTTGACTCAATTGCATTGTTCATAAATGATGACATCGCTCGCAGCAATGAAAATAGTAAGTTCTTAAAAACAATCAATGAAGCTGGAATTAAATTAAAATAGATTCCTATGACTCTACACAAGACAAAAGTTAAGGATTTTATCGATTTTATACTCTAAATGACTTCTTAGGGTTAAAATTGCAGGTCTGGGGATAAGTAATTTAAGTGGAGAGATGGCTGAGCGGCTGAAAGCGGCTTCCTGCTAAGAAGTTGAACGGATTTAAAGTCTGTTCCGAGGGTTCGAATCCCTCTCTCTCCGCCACTACTTACTTTATATTTCACTGGTAAAAAAGGGATTCGGCGACACTCCCCTTATAGAAAGCTTTTTATATAATCTTGTCTGTCACGAGCCTCAGAGACAAAGTCACCTTTAGGGGCCGTTTCTATATACTTATCATAAAGCTCGATAGCCTCAATTAGCTTGCGTTGGTCTTCCAAAATGAGAGCAGCAAAAAACATTGCTTCACTTTGATTCGGAGCATCTATCTCATAAGCCTTTTGGTAGGCAGACAAAGCTTTGCTATCACGGCTTACTGCCTGATATGCAGTACCAAGGTTATACCAAGCACCAGCATTTTCTGGGACCAAAACAACTACTTCCTCGTACTTAGCAATAGCTTCATTGTTTTGTCCTTTAGATTGCATCTCAATTGCTTGAGAGAGCATTGCATTAGCTTGGCTAACTTTGACGGTATCGATTGCAGCAAGATAGTTTGCATCTTTTTTGATGGCGTATGCTTTTTTGTAATTTGCTAGAGATTTGCTTAGATCACCAATACCTTGGTAAGCCACAGCAAGGTTATAAAACAAAGTATCGTCATCAGGTCTGTCTTGGGCGATACGTTCATAGATTGCAATTGACTCAGCAAATTTATTACGCTGCTGTAATTCCAGCGCTTTATTAAAAGCCTCACCAACCATCTGCTCTTGTTGTTGACTATCAACTGAAGCAAGAGCCAGCTTAGCGTCTTGATTAGATGAATTGAGCTCTAGAGCTTTTGAGTAGGCCTTGCGAGCACGAGTAAAATCACCCTTGGCTTGAAAGGCTGTACCAATATTGAAATGAATATCAGGATTGGTTGGCTCTAAATTCAATGCTTTGATGTAATTACTCAAAGCGTTGTCGTAGTCTTTCTCTTTTTGGTAAGCAACGGCTCTGTCCAAAAACAAACGCACTTGAGTATTGATACGGTCTTGAGCCAAGCCTTCAAGACCTTTTTGAGCAAGCTGGTTATTAGAATCTATCTGAAGTGCACGGCGAAAACTTCTTTCTGCTTGTAAAAAATCACCCTTGAGTTGGTAAGCAGTTGCAAGGCCAACATGGTTAGTTGCCAGGTGAGGTGCAACACGCAGAGCTGCAAGCCAACCGTTAATCAAAGCAGATTGAGCTTCAGCATCTCCAGGAGCAATTTTAATAGCCTGCTCGTAAAAATTGATACCTTGGTTAATTTTGCCAACTGATATATGTGTGTCACCAAGACGAATTAATGGCTTTGGATTATTAGGAGAAAGTTCATTGGCTTTTTCGAAGGACAAAATAGCTCGGGTAACGTAAAACTCTTCTTCTGGATTGTGCAAAAAAAGCATGTTGTAGTTGCTTCCAATCTCGAGGTAATTATCACCGCTTTCTTGAATACGGTTAGCTTCTTTAAGCTCAGCAATTGCAGCAAAATAGTTGTCTTTTTGTTTCTCACGGCGCGCTTCCAGATTACGCTTGAGAGGATCAAGAGGATCTAAACCAAGCTCTTTGAGTTTGTATTCAAGATTGGATCTTGCAACTTTGTTATCAAAGTTATAGTAAAGCGCGTTCCTAAATTCTCTTGCAGCCCCCTCACCATCGGTCCTCTCAGCTAAGTACTTACCGTAATTATTATGGGTGATACTCAGGTTTGCCATGATTTGCTCGTTTTCAGGATCAAGTCTCAATGCCTTTTGAAAAGAACGAATCGCCAGCTGATAGTTACGATTACTGTGATAATTAATACCTTCATTGATCAAACGTGCAATTTCACTTCTTTCTAGAGCTGATACTGGTAAATGAAAACCAGTGAAAAGAACAGATAAAAGCAAAATGGTTTGGGTAATTGGTAGTTTTTTGATCACTTTAAAAGCTTATTATAAATCAAGAATGGGAATATCTTTTTATACGCATAGGATTTGGTTTTTCCGTGAGAAAAATGTTTTCAATAGTAGAATGGAATTAACCTCTCTTTAAAATTTGAAGGTATAAGTATTTGTAGGGCAAAATGATAGAAGAATTTTATAATATTGCAAAAGCACTCATTTATGCTCTCGAGATCAAAGACCCTTATACTAGCGGACATAGCTACAGAGTTTATAAAATCGCAAAAGAACTCGGTCAACTTTACGAACTAAAAGAAGAAGATCAATTTAACCTTGAAGGTGGAGCGCTGCTGCATGATATTGGCAAAATTGGTATCAAAGATGATGTACTTTTCAAGCCAAGTTCACTGAGCATGGAAGAGTACACCATCATGAAAACTCATGTGATTTTAGGAGCAAATATAGTCTCTCAAGTACCTCAGTTAAAAAGGTGCCTAGAGCCAATTTTATTTCACCACGAACGCATCGATGGTCGTGGCTACCCGCATGGTATTGAAGGTGAAGAAATACCGATGGTTGCAAAAATTACTTCTGTAGCTGATGCCTATGATGCCATGACAACTAATAGAGTCTATATGCCTGCGCGCACACCAGAAGAAGGTCTTGAGGAAGTGATTCGCTTCAGTGGTACGCAATTTGAGCCAGAAGTAGTAGAGCTGTTTGTGCAATGGTGGCACAATAAATACAAAGAAAAAGACCCTATTATCAACTCAGATTCAAATCAAGGCAAAATCAAAGAAGAAATTTTGATAGAGCCCGGTAAGTTGCATTAACATATAAGGTGATACTACTCTTTTCAATCTTCTAAAGAGCAAGGTCTATGCTTAGCTAAACGCTGAATATAATCTAGCACCTTTGACCTTGCAAGCTCATCATCCTCAAACTTAGATGCCGCAATAACCAGTGGAGCTTTTATTGCCTCCATATCAGATCCAAGTGCAAGTTGAGCAGAATCATTTCCAGGTAATTCTGGTGCGCCAAAGTTGTTAGAACCATCCAATAGGACATAATCTCTACCCTGAACAAGTGAAGATTGACTTGCACTAGCCTTACCCCTTTTTGTATACTTAAGAGAGCTTGAGATAACTTCAGTAGGGCTAGTACCTTTATCACTGGCACTAATACTCACCAAACCAATAATTTTATGTTTCAACATGTTCAAACTTGCACCTTTATCAAGAAGAACATTTTTAAAGAATCTCTTGAAATTCATGAAATGAGCATTGTCAGGACTAAACGAACCAGCACCATATTTTCTTGTTAAGTCTCTTGATTTTTTGTACACAATAATATCGTTACTAGATTCAGACTTCGATAAAGATTGTGCAATGGCTTTAATATCTTGTCCTTTAGTTACTACGAGACTTCCCCAACCTCCCTTAGAGTGCTCAGCTTTACTAAAACATTCATGATTGAACTTAGATCTTTCAAGACCTGATCTCTCGCTAACACGAGAAATTACATGAATTTTATTTACAGGCTCCATCAGCCC
>CAWUIS010000165.1:0-4007 GCA_963922625.1 uncultured Candidatus Melainabacteria bacterium
CTTTTAGAAAAAGAGGCATCTTGGCAGAACTATAAAATCATCATCCAAGCTGCTGACAAAGCAATCGAGTACAATTCAAAACACAGACAAGTCATGGCCCCGGCTGGCACCATAGCTGAGATTGGGAAATTCGCTTTTGCTCTGTCTCCCATTAATGACATTGAAGTTCTCAACCAAGGCATTAAAGACTTAGAGAACAAAAGAATAGAAAGACTTCGCTTTGAACCTATAGACCCAAGCTTTGAGCTGATCATCGAAAGAGTCGAAGATGAATACAAAGTATTTCTATGGGTTGATTCCGGCAACACCAATAAACTTGATTATAGCTGGGATGCCTTAGGCATTAGGTTTATATGCTCAAAACTTGATACACTCAACTAATCAAATTTTGGTCCAACTATCACTGTATTAAATTTATCAGGGTGGATATATTTTCTGGCAGCAGTATTAACTTCTTGCAATGTAATTTTTTCAATAAGCTTAGTGTAAGTCTCAATATAGTCATCACCTAGCTCGTAGACTTGCAACTGGGATAATGTGTTAACAATTGCTTCGTTACTTGAAAGATTTCTCACCGCAAAAGAACCTATTAAGTAAGATTTCGTGACCTCAAGTTCAGTCTCGCTAATCCCTTCTTTTAAAAATTCTTGGATTTCTGTTTTTGTAAGTTCAATTGCTTTAGTTACATTTTTAGGATTGCAGCCAAGTTTCACTTGATAAGCACCAGCTCCTATTGCTGCCGAAAAACCAGAGCGGATATTGTAGACATAGCCATGTTCATCACGCACGCTGGTACCCAGGCGAGAAGATAAAGCACTGCCTCCAAGTGCGTAATTTGCAATCAAGAGAGGATAGTAATCTGGATGCATACGATTAATCTCAGAAGCATGTCCCATGACAATTTCGACTTGTGTTTTGTCGTTTTTTGTGATGATTTTCTTTTCAGGTTCTTTAAGATCTACCAGAGAAATTTCAGGTCTGTTATTGCCCACTAATTTATTTGTATCCAGTCCAGCCATACCATTCCAGCTAGCAAATAGTTTTGCAATAATTTCAGAAGCTTTTTCTTTATTGATATCACCAACAATAGAGATCATTAAATTCTTTGGATTGTAATATTTTTTATAAAAAGCTTTAATATCATCAAGGCTAATTGCCTCAAGTGATTTAACCCTGTCCTCAACACTATTACGGTAGAAAGGATGCCCTTTAGGATATATCAACTGCGATAAATCTCTCTCCGCAATTTTTCTTAGTTGATCATCTTCTTGTTTTAAGCTAGCAATAGTTTTGGTTTTCAAACGATCAAGCTCTTCTTGATCAAAAGCAGGTTCTTGTAAAATTTCTTGCAAGATCTCGACTACTGCATCTAGGTTTTTAGTAATACTAGAGAACTCTATACGCCCAGTTTCTACTCCTGCCTTAAATTCAATATCCGCACCATAAAGATCTAAGAGCTTAGATATTTCGTATTTTGATTTTTTCTTAGAACCTCTATCAAGCATCTTGTTTGTCAAAAAGGCCAATCCATATTGCTGAGAATCTTCAATAGAACCTGCATAAAAAGCGGTATTGAAATAAACCAAAGGTACAGAATGATCCTCTTTGATGTAAACATCAACACCTTCACCTAAAATATCCAAGCTATCAAAATCTAAATGATGCTTTATAGCTTTATTATCCGATTTAGCTATTTTCAAAAGACGCTTTAGTTTTTTAGGATCTAGCGGCTCTACCGTTGCAGCACCGTAATTAGCTTCCTTTGAAGGATTAGAAGATGCTTCGCTTACTAGCGGTGCTAGTGTATCAGTCGATTCATCTGGAAGTAAATAAACACTTGTCATATTTGCAGGTCTAAAATATTTTTTAGCAACAGCTTTGATATCATCCTGGCTCACAGCACGAATATCATCCATCCAGGTTGTGTATTTGGCCCAGTCATTACTAATGGCTTCAAAGTAGCCTATTTGTAAACCTTCGTCATAGACTCCATCAAGCTGATATATAAAAGAAGCTTCTTCTTTGGCTTTAGCTATTTTCAACTCTTCTTCATCAAGATCATTTTTTATTGCTTCAAGCTCAGCTTTGATGATATCCTCAACTTTTTTGATGTCGGCATCTTGGTTGAGATTTACAATGATTCGAAAGATACTTGGATCCAATCCAGATTCTGGTACCCCTGAAACACTCAAAGCAAGCCCACTATCAACAAGTTTTGGGTAAAGCCTTGAAGACATTCCACCAAAAACAATCTCAGAAAGTAGAGTTAATGCTGGGCTATGCTCATGATTAAATTCCGGCACATGAAAAGCCATAGCCAGGATTTTACTGTAGCCACCATTGTGGATAGTTACTTGTTTAATTGCTTTTTGTTCTGGTTCTTGAGGTACTTGAGCCCGAATATTTTCCTTCGCTTTATACTGACCAAAATACTTTTTAATAAGTTTGAGCGCTTCTTCTTTATCAAAATTACCAACTAAAATTGCAACAGCATTATCCGGGTAATAGTAAGTTTCGTAAAATTCCCGCATATTCTTAGAGTTGATATTGTCTAGGTCCTGACGCCAGCCAATTACCGGATTGCGGTAAGTATGGACATCAAAAGCTGTTGATTTTAGATGTTCGTAAGCAATATTAGTTGGATTGTTTCTATTACCTTCTAGCTCTGAGACAATAACTGAGCGCTCAAGCTCGACTTCATCTTTATCGATACGAGAGTTTTGCATCCGATCAGCTTCAATTTTTATTGCAAGTTCTAAATTCTCTGGTGAAAAATTTTCAAAATAGGCCGTGTAGTCATCACTGGTAAAAGCATTAAAGACCCCACCTTTCAGCTGAATTAATTGTGCAATTTCACCCTTGCCCAGCTCTTTAGTACCTTTGAACATTATATGCTCGAGGTAGTGAGCAAGCCCTGTAAGATTAAGGCTCTCATTACGGCTACCAACTTTGTACCAAACTTGCCATGACAACAAAGGTACATTTTGATTCGGCTTTAAAATGATTTTCAAGCCATTATCAAGTTTATACTCCTCAATACCAGCAACCGACTTTACAAAGTTGACTCCAGATACTTTAACTTCCCCACTACTATTTTTTGCTTCAACACTCATAGATAAAACCAGCAATATCATAGAGCAGCCAAAAAATTTAGCTATATGCGATCTCCTCAATTTCAATTGCTTCACGAATGATATAATACATCACAATGTCAATAAGTCTTGAACTCATCACATCGCAAGGTAAATTACTAGAAGAAGAAATCACCGAACTCTTTGCTGTAACAGCATCTGGTGAAATCGGCATCTTAAATAACCACACTGATTTAACAAGTAAACTACTAGCCACCCCTATCCGCTATACCAGAACAGACGGTAGCAAAGATGTGGTCGCTGTGCTTGGTGGCATATTAGAGCTAGAAAACAACAAAATTACTATTGTTTCAAATTTTGCACAAAAAGCAGATGATATAGACGAGCTTGAAGCCGAAGCTGCTGCTAAAAAAGCTGAAGCGGATGTGAAAATGCACGATAGCAAGCAAAGAGGAGATAGAGACCTTATCCTTGCTGAGTACGATTTACAAAAAGAACTTTTAAAATTAAAAAGCGCGAGACTCAAAAAACAGTTTAATTAAGATACTCTCTTAATTAAATTTATTGGGCGTGCCGCCAAGCCTTATTGTATAATTATCTTCGCTGTAGCTGGTGGTAAGAGCCAGCGAACCTGGTCAGGTAGGAAACTAAGCAGCCATAAGCTTTAGCTTTTAGGTGCCGCTACAGCCTTTTTTGTGGAACAATATTTTTATGACCGAACAACAAGAAAAAAAGCGTTATAGACTTGGTGAGATTTTAATCAACCTAGGCGCTCTTAATCAAGAACAGCTTGAAAAAGCTCTTGAAATCCAGTCAAAACAAAGCGAAGATGAGAAATTTCCAATTGGAAGAATCCTTCTTGAAGAAGGCTTTATCGAGCCAAATGACCTAATCGAAGCTATTAAAATTCAAAGT
>CAWUIS010000166.1:0-3997 GCA_963922625.1 uncultured Candidatus Melainabacteria bacterium
ATACCATTGAAGCAAATCACGCGCTTGGTTTTCCTGATGATCTGCGCACTTTTGGAGTAGGTGCTCAGATTCTGACAGACCTAGGGCTTAAAAAAATCAGACTACTTACGAATAACCCTAAAAAAATTCATGGTATTTCTGGTTATGGTTTAGAGGTTATAGACAGAGTCCCAATCAAGGGTTGCACTTACGAACAAAACAAGAGATATCTCGATACAAAAAAAGAAAAAATGGGACATATTCTGTGAATCAAGAAGACTGTATTTTTTGCAAAATTATCAAAGGCGAGATCCCTTCAAATAAAATTTATGAAAATGATCTAGTCTATGCTTTTACGGACATAAACCCTGCTGCTCCTCAGCATTTTTTAGTGATACCCAAAGTACATAAAGCTAGCTTGAATGAATTTGACGATAACGACCGTGAACTACTTGGTGAAATATTATTGACTGCAAAGAAAATCGCAAGCGAAAAAGGCTTTGACCAAGACGGATACCGCACTATAATCAATACAGGCAAAGATGGAGGTCAAACTGTGCATCATTTACATCTCCATGTGCTTGCTGGTAGAGCTTTGACCTGGCCTCCAGGTTAGTAGCGAGTACTAAATTATATGCTCATAAAATCTGCAATATTTCTTGCGAAAGCAAGTACAAGCTTAATTAAGTTCTTGAACTTAGGTAGAGCATCGAGCATGCCAGGAAAGCTTGCTTTAAAAATCAGCCCCAATATCATCAAATTTTTTTCGCAAGCCATTGATATTTATCGATCAAAAAAACGTTTTTTTATTACTGGCACTAATGGAAAAAGCACTAGCACTGGTTTGCTCAAAGCAATTTGTGAGCAAGAAGATACAGAAGTGATTTGCAATGATTTTGGAGCTAACCTTGTTTATGGAGTTTGTACTTGCTTGATTGAAAATTACAGCTTTGAAGCTACTATGCCTAAGGATTTTGTTATAGAAATTGACGAAGCTAGTCTTAGACAAGTGAGTGTTGATCTGAAAACTGAAATTATTGCTGTGACAAATCTTTTTAGAGATCAATTAGATCGTTACGGTGAAATCAATACTACTAGAGATCTTATTGCTGAGGGAATCAATAAAGCAGTTAAGCTCAATCCAAACTTAACGGTTGTCTTAAACATTGATGACAACAAGCTTGCAGCAATGGACGAGATGCTGGATGCAAAAAATTTTTTTTATTATACTGTCAAGAAACTACACAGCATCGATGACTCTCTTGAAGAGGAAGTAAATCTTTCTAGATCATTTTTAAACAAACCTGATTTAGAACTCGAATTGATAGAAGAGAATATTGGCTCTAGCAATCTTAGAGTAAAATACCAACAACAAAGTTTTCTTTTGAGATTGAATCTTCCTGGGCTTTACAATGCGTATAATGCAGCAACTGCCATCGCTTGTGCTATTGCTGCTGGCATTGATATTGAGACCATCAGAAATGGTATTGAAACTTACTCTACTAAATTTGGCCGTTCTGAAAAAAAACTAATCCAGTCCAAGGAATATCAAATTTTCCTCATCAAAAATCCTCGAGGTACAAGTGAAGTTTTACGCTATTTAAAAAACGACCGAATGGCAGAATTTACTTTTGTGATTAACGATGACTATGCTGACGGCCGGGACGTGTCTTGGCTTTGGGATGCAAATTTTGAATACATCACTGATTTATATCAAAGCAATCCTGAACGTAAAGCAATTTGTTCTGGAAGACGCGCTCATGATATGGCCCTGAGATTAAAATACGCTGGCCTAAATGAAAAGCAAATAATCATAGAGCCTAAACTAGAGAAAGCCCTTAAGGCTTCAAGCACTGAAATGAACAACTATCTACTACCAAGCTATACAGCTCTTCTAGATATTGAGAAAAACCGCTAGGTGATATTGACTAGGCGATAGCTGCTTTTGCCTGAACTGCTAGTTGAGCAAAGGCGTTTTTATCTTCTACAGCAAGCTCAGCAAGAATTTTTCTGTTAAGGATGATACCAGCTTTGTTTAAGCCATTAATAAAGCGAGAGTATGAAATTTCGTGCTCAGAAAGTGCAGCATTGATTCTTTGGATCCAAAGACCACGAAAATCTCTTTTCTTAACACGACGATCTTTATATGCTCTTTTGAGAGCACGCATCATAGCCTGCATTGCAGCAACAAAGATCTTACTGCGACCGCCTTTATAGCCTTTATTTAGTTTAAGGACCTTCTTATGTCTCTTTCTGTTAACGTTTCCTCTTTTGACTCTCATTTTTAACCTCTTATCTCACGTATTTTTTGTAAGGGAACATAAATAAGCACCTTTCTAAGTGGTCTTCATGTACCTGACCTGATGGACTTCTAAGATTACGCTTTCTTTTTGAAGACATATGGGTGTTGATATGCTTCAAACCAGCCCTTTTATGAACTAATTTTCCATTAGCAGTTAATTTAAAGCGCTTTTTAGCCGATTTATTTGTCTTTTGCTTAGGCATAGATGGAGCATAGTATCACGATTGATAGGGTAATTTCTAATAAAAAATCTTAAGATTTAGGTATTTATAAATACGCATTTTGCTATAATGTATAGCGATATTGAATCCTAGCATAAAACCAGCAGACCAAAAACCTTTAGAGTTTGATGGACCAATGCTTGCTAAGCCTGTGCTTACAGATAATGATGACAAGTCATTTGATTTTGAAAGCATCAGAACTATTGGCGAGCAAGTCCATGAGATACCGGATGCTGCAACTCAGCAAAAAGTAGCTGAAACTTTTGCAGAACAACCTCTGATTAAAAAAATTAAACTGGATGTTAATTTTGCAAAGCTGGGCTCACTTTCAATGATGTTCAAGTTTTTATTAAGCTGCTTCATTTCAGAGGAAGATGCTGCTAACGACAGCAAAACCACGCTATTAAAAACGCTCTCCAATTTAGCTCTAAAAGTTAGGCAAATAACTCAGTATTCAATTCACGCTAGACCAGCAGATTCAAGAAGAAAAGCCGATGATATTGTTGCTGACCAGGTGAGTAATATTGAAGCTACTTTCCTTGGCTGGCAGTCTTATAAATACAATGTCTCTGTATCACCTTGGCTGAGTATGTTTAAACTGCTGTTCCCTTACAATGGAGCACCAATTGGGGGCTTGTTATCCCGCTCTTTTCTCTTTGCTGAAAACACCATTAATAGAGTCACCAATATGTTTTGGAACTGGCGTAGATTATCAATGAGTGGGATTCCATACCACGGTGAAGTGTCTTCAAGCGTGGTCACAGCAAAAGAACAAGATGTGGGTAAACTCATTAATTTTGTGTCGAAAACTACATTTAGATTAGCTCGGAAAATTTTACGAGACAAGATTCTCTACACCTTTGCTCCATCACTAGACAAAAGAGATTCAGCTGATTTTATTAGAGAAAATATCGCAGAAAAACAGTACCAAGAGCAATACAAAGAGGCAGGGTCATTATTCTGGGGTTATTTAAAAACTTACGGAACCAACTTTAAAACACTTTTCACGGGCAAATATCAAAGCGGTGAAGGAGTACATGCTCGCATTAAAAATATTGGTGACGAGGAGCCTGCTAATCCAAAATGGTTTGTGCGCATGAAGATCTTTAGCCAGAGAATTCTAGGTTTACCATTTGGCTTAGGAGCCTTTTTAGCAAACTCACTTGCAATTGGTTTAGATGCAGTGGGTCAGCTCTTTGGTGCTCCAGGAGAGTCGTTACAAAGATGGGGGAATGATGCAACCGATTTTGCGAACTCCTTAAAGGCACTAGTTTATGTCACCAACGAAGTACCAGGTAACTTCAACGAGTATTTGAAAAAACAGGCCAAAGATCCTGGTAATCCTAAAAACTACCGAGACCTTGCCGTTGCTGGTATAGGAGCCTTGTCTATGATTCATAGATCCAAGGCTTTCAAACCTATGGGTTGGCTCTATGAAAAAATGGGTGTCAAGGGTATCTTAGATAAATACCATAGACAGCTTGAAAATTTATTC
>CAWUIS010000167.1:0-3988 GCA_963922625.1 uncultured Candidatus Melainabacteria bacterium
AATCACATTCATAGCTACGGACTTTTAAATTTAAGGGCATATAGTAGTGTATTATAAAAGTTCACCTTCACCATGGCAACAGAGCTATATTTTGGAAATTTAGATTATTCCATCGACGCAGATGAGTTAAAGACTCTTGTCGCGGAAAACTTTTTGGTTAGAGACTGCCGCGTTATTAAAGACAAGGGTATTGGTTTTGTTAGAGTCAACGATGAAAACGTTGATGAGATTATTGAAAAATTTCATGGAGCCGAGATGAAAGGGCGCAATCTTAAGGTGTATATCGCAAAGCCAGATCCAGCCAAAGCCAAGAAAAAACCTTTTAATAAAAAACGTCCTTTCAAAAAAAACGATAACCAAAACAAAAACAGATTTTAATTGCTTTTTAACCTGGCTTTGCTTCTTAGAGAAGTATGTCTAATGAAGCGATTCAAAAGCTCTTTGGTCTTGCTAAGCAAGGTCAAGGTATAGCTCCGCAAAATTCCGAAGATAGCGCTTCAGCTTCAGATCTCAAAAACATCAGAAAAAAAATTCAGTCAAGCCGCGATAAAATTATGCGTAATCCGCTTGCTGAACAAGAAGCGGTGCTGGCACAGCTAGTAAAAGCGCTTGAAGGTATTCTTGGTAATAAGGCTCCACTCGGCATGAAAAACGGAGAGAAGCTTCAGTGGTTAAAAAATGAAATTAGCACAAAGAGTGCATATCAAAAAACAGACATTTTGATTAAACTAGAAATGCATAGCGAGTCTAGTATCGGCATTGGTAAGCATATTAAAAATGGCATCAAAAAAGAAACCATAGGTGCTATTCAAGACGACATGAAAAGCGCTAGCTTTGATGCTTCGCAACGAGATGCCCTCAAATCACGTATGAAATTTCTTGGACTTGATAACGGTTCTCAAGATAGACTTTCTAGTAAAAATATTCAGGCTTAGACTAAGACCTTATTAAGAAACACTGGGTACAAGCATGTTTAGCTAAGGCTTTTTATACTTGATGAGTAATGCACCAATAAGCCCGATAGACCCGCTTAACGCTCGCCCTTATCCAACTTTATACCAAAGGTCCCTGGAGAATCCTCAAGCTTACTGGCAAATAGAAAAATATAACTACGCACGTGGTGTTTCGAATAAATATCGTAATAAAACTTACTCTCATCTGCATTTTGTATATGGCAATAGAATTTTTCCTTATTTAGAAAGGATGCTTGCAGGCAACTACCGTAACCAAGATGAGGTTTTCAAGTCTTTAGGTATACACGTGCCTGGACAGCCAGAAAGACCGGGTAATTTTACAGATGATGATAAATCTAAGTTTGCCCAAAGCTATGGTATGCCCACAACCAACATTGTTTAAATTTAATGAAAATACCTAATAGCCTAGGTTAAAAAATGAAGTCCCTTAGGCATAACCACTTAAGAAAGGCTGGGCTAAATGCAAATAAAACAACATTTTCATGTCCTGATTGTGGAAGACAATCAGGTCGATGCTGATATATTGAAACGATACTTATTGCAGTCAAAGCTGTTCAAATTCAATATTTACATTGCGGGCACCCTTGCTAAAGCTAAGAAAATTCTCAACAGCAGAATCATTGATGTCATTTTATTAGATTTAAATTTACCTGATAGTAGTGGACAAAGTACTTTTGATACTATTGCAGCAACTCATGCAAACGTTCCAACTTTAATAGTTTCAGGTATTGCTGATATTTCTATTGCGGTAAAAACTGTTGCTGCTGGTGCTCAAGAATATTTAATGAAAGATAGACTCTCAGTGGAATCTCTTGAATCTGTCTTTTCAAAGCTTCAATACAGAGACAAAGCCAGAAAATTTGTTGCAGATGCTAACCAACAAGTTCCGGCAAAACCAGCTGTCACACAGGCTTACTCAAGTGATCTAGTTGACTCTTACAAAAAAGTCATTTGTGACTTGGAGACTGCAGATTACCGAGAGAATGATGACTTCCATCAATCCATTAATAATTTTGCAGATTTATTTCAACAAGAAGATCTTAGTCCTCATGATCTTGAAAATCTCAAACACTATCAAACTATTGTTGATACTAGTGACCAAGTGCTCTTGCGTCTCAATACTTATATCGTTAGCAGTTTGCTTGAAAACATGCTGAAAGGAAGTTCAGAAGTCTTTGATAGCCTTGGAGCGTTAGGAGATTAAACCATGTCAGTTAAATTTAAACCTTTCTTAAAAAAAGCCGGTAAATCTACTTCACTTAATGAAAGCTTCGAAAAAGTTTATAAAGTTTTGGTGGAAGAATACCAACTTTGTTTGAAATCTTTTGCTGGTGGTGGGAAAGCAGCAGCAATCAGAAATGTCAGAGATAGTTTGATTAATTTGAAGGAAATCCTCTTGCAGCTTAGGATTTCGCCTTTTGATTTACAACAAATTCATGAAAACAGCCTAGGTGAGATTGCTCCTGTTCAGGGTCTAAAAGCTGTGGCTGATGAAATTTTGTTTCATGCCGTCGGTACTTTATACGAAATTTACCGTGAATATATTTTGCAACAAAGGGGAAGAACAAGTTCATGACAGAAGAAAAGCCAAAGACGAAATTCCTTGAACCTAAAATGAAAAAGAATTCTCGTCGTGCTGAACTTACCGAAAGAGAAATGTCTGTCCTGCATCTGATCAAAGATGGTCATAGTAATGCAGAGATTGCACAAGGTTTAGAGCTCAGCCAAAAAACCGTTGAAAATCATGTGCGCAACATTATGATGAAATTAAATGCTGGCAACAGGACTGAAGCTGTTGTGATTGCAGTTAAAAAAGAATTGATCGAGATTTAGTTAGCTTAGGCTTCTTCTTGCTTTTACCAGGCTTTTTCTTGCTTCTGCATAGAATGGGTCTAGTTTAATAGCTTGACGCTCTAGTCTTATCCTCATTTTGTCCTCAGGCTCTATTCCATTTAAGTTTTTCGATAAGAGCATATCTTTGAAACTTTGGAATACTTTACTGGCATCGCCCTGTCGAGTTGCCAATGACTTTAAAGCAGTTTTAACTTTAGCTCTATTAATGGTGTAAGGTTTTGCTGGCTTATTGCTTTTAGTGATGATACCTTCTTGATCAGCAAAAAATTCGGTAAAAGACCTAACAAAAGCATCGGCTGATCTATTGCTTTTATTGACATCATTGATTGTTTCATCGAGTATATCCATAAACTCACTGAGTGAGCTTTCATTAACATGAATTACATCTTGGTCTAGGTATACGGCTTGGTTTCTTTGGTCAAACAATGGCTCACCATCATCACTTAGCTTCATTCCTTTCATGAAATCTTCCAGGTGAAACATTTGACTTCGAATTATATTCTTGGCCTGTTGTCTAGCATCTCCCCCGTCTATCAGCATATCTGCTAATTTCTGATCAAGTAAAACATCATTCCCTGACTGTTTTATAAAATCTTCAAAGCTAATATCACCTGATGAGATATCAGTGTCATTATAAATACGCTCTCTAATACCATGATGCGCTTTTGCTACAGCTTCTGACATTTCTGATAGTAATTTTTTTAATACTTCTACTAGCTGATCGTGCTGGAGAGTAAATTTCAACTTGTTCTTAGTTTCAACTAAAGCACCCTCTTTTTGGAGATACCTTTTGAGCACATGAGATGTAACAGAATCAAAACTTGTTGCAGGGTTTGCCTCTAAGGCATAGCGAATCAATCTTTCACTCAATAAGTACTCAGTAACCAATTTATCAATATTTTTACCATCAACATTAGGGAAATCCTCTTCAATGTGCGGCGCTAACATTGACTTCAGATCAACGTACAACTCTTCAAAGGCACCAGCCAAAAAGTTGTTTTTGAGAATAAAGCCGGGGCCTTGTAGCCCTTTGTCATCCTTAGATTTGGCAATTGAAATCATACTCGAATCAATTCTTTCAAGGGGACCTTGAGCATGATAGTACTCATGGGTATGAGCTCTGAGTGCAACCACATCGGTTAAATCCTGAGAAAAAGCTG
>CAWUIS010000168.1:0-3974 GCA_963922625.1 uncultured Candidatus Melainabacteria bacterium
GTAGTAGCGGGAGACTCTAAGTCTATTGACGAGTCAAACATTACTTGGATTTTAAATCCTTACTCAGAGTTTGCTATTGAAAAAGCTATCAAACTTAAAGAAGCAAACTCATCTATTGAAGAAATTATTCTTGTTGCAATGGGACCAGAACGTTGCACCGAAGCTATTAGACAAGGTCTTGCAATGGGAGCTGATAGAGCTTTGCTTATTAAATCAAATGCAATATCAAGCACTGTGCTCGCTGAAAAAATAAAAGAATTAAATCCTAGTTTAGTTCTGAGTGGTAAAAAAACTATTGATACCGAGTCTAGTTGGAATGACGCAGCAGTAGCTGCCATAAATGAGCTTCCTTATATACATTGTGCTAATAAGCTTGAGTGGGAAGGCGATAATCTGGTTGTTTCCCGTGAATTCTCCGGTGAACAGCAAAGTTTTAGTCTTGCATTGCCTGCTTTTGTTAGCTGCGATAAAGGTGACGATGAACCACGTTACGCATCTATTATGGGAATCATGAAAGCTAAGAAAAAACCTTTAGATGAAATCGATCAAGATTCTCAAGCTAGTTCTGGTATAGAGATAGTAGAGGCATCCTTACCAGCAGCTAGAGGAGATGTCAAAATTTTTGAAGGTAGCCCAGAAGAAGCTGCTGAGCAATTACTTAAAGCTTTACACGATGAAGCTAAAGTGCTTTAAAATTTTCATAGATGGCAAAACTGAAAACAAAATCCAACCGGTTTCCGCGTCTAATAGACCAGGAAATCCAGTTAGCTAGTACAACTAGTAAAAAAGCCAATCTTAGTAGTAATAGAAAGTTTTTTTACTTTATTGCTTTTTTATCGAGTTTTCTTTTATTAGCTTTTGTTTTTTCTATTGGTAATCTCTCTCCGGAAGCTGTTTCTTCTATTCAAGTTTTTTTAGATGCAATTCCTTTTGCTGATTTGAATTTTGCAGAACACCTGGTGACCGATTTGAAATTTCCAGGTCCTGTTTCAAATACTCTTAGTATTGCGGTTGTAATTTGCCTTGGTTTGATTGTCTTTGATGCTACGCGTAAAGATGAGCTTGCTTACAAAACCAGGTCTGATTTGTTACGTGAATCAAGCTCAGCGTCTTACTCAATTCATATTTTAATTTTGCTATTGATGTTGGCATCGATACTTCTTAGCTGGAAGCCTAAGCCTAAAGTGAAGGTCACTAGTATCGAATATATCCCTACTCAAGTTCCATCTAAGAAAAAACCACCTAAAAAAGTTACGAGAAAAGCTGCTAAACAATCTATAAATCAAGGTAAATCAAAGCCTAAACAAAAACCTAAGCCTGTTAGTAAACCTGCTGGAAAAGTCCCTGCTCCTGCTAAACCTAAGCCGAGACCAAAACCTCAAGCACCAGCAAAACCTGTCAGCCAACCTGCTCCAAAGCCTGTTGCAAAACCAATTGCAAGACCAAAACCTCAAGCCAAGCCAAGACCAGTTCCTAAACTTAACCGGCCAGCTATTAATCAGGCTCAAACTACTACTAAAAAACCGCTACCGAAACTGATGAATTATGGCTCACAATCTTCTTTAACTAAGCAGCCACAACCTAGTTCTAGTCCAAGCCCCAAAACCAGTTCTTCAACAAGCTCAAGAAGTAACGAGCTTGTAAGCATGCTCTCAAATATTCCAAGAGCTCCTGAAACCAGTGGTGGTAGTTCTTATGGAATGCCTGGAGCTGCTGGTGCTGGAGGCGCTAGTGGTGCTGCTGGTAATCCAGGTGCTAATCAATATCCTGACAGAGCTCCTAGTCTTGCCGCTCAAGCTGATATTGACTTTGGACCTTATATGTCTTCTTTACAAAGAAAAATCAAGCGGGCGTGGAAACCACCAAGAGGGACTGAGTCTAATCGAATAGTGGTGACTTTTTCTGTGAGGCGTGATGGTAGCTTGGCAGATTTAAAGCTGAGTGTCAAAAGCCCATACCCTGATGCTAACCTTGCTGCTCTTGATGCGGTGTCTCGTGCTGCGCCTTTTGATAGGCTGCCATCAGGTGCTTGTGATTTAGTGGATATTGAATTTACTTTTGATTATAATGTTTTTCAGCGGTCTCGGTAAGTATTGGCTAGTATTGCTCTTGATAGGTTTATAATATCCCTGTTTAAGTCTTCTTTCTTAGGCTTAACGGTTGTAGTGGTTTTTTGATACTGAATTTCAGGTACTTTTTTCTTTACTTGATCAACAGTAGCAACTATTGAATCTGTATTAATATTGTGGTGCTTATAGCCTCTTAATTGTTCATCTATTTTTGCTTTTTGCTCTGAAGTATCAACTCCATTGTTAACAACAGCCATGACTTGTATAGGTACTTCCCTTAGTCTCTCTGGCGTAATATTGTTGCCTTTTTTTAATTGGAATAAGCTATCTAAAAAATCTCCTATTTTTTGAGGTAGGAAGTCCCAGCCCATAATATTTCTCACAAACGGATAAATTTCCCCTTTCTTATGTAAGAGACTAATGATATGGATGTTACCTTTTTTTTTACCACTACTTTTTTTTTGTGTATTTAACAAAAGCAATCTAGATAAGACTTTCGTCCCGTTTTTTTTGTAATGTTCTTCTTCCTTTTTTGCCCATCTCCCACTCCTGAGTTCATCTAAAGTAGTATTCGTGCTCGTATAAAAATTTCTTATAGTTACATTACTTAGGTTGATATTATCCATGAGGAAGAGATTATCGCACAGATATTAGATTGCATTTGAGCTTTTGTGCAAGAGTAAACTTTAGTGATAGAATCAATTTCAATATGGCAGAAGTCGTTGAAGAAGGATTAGGGCTTGCAGAAGCTGCAGGCTTAAATGAAGAAGTTACTGAAGCTGGTTTTAATTTTTTAGCTCAATTTTGGCATTATTTTCAAAACGACCTGATTTCGTCTATACCAATCACGATTTGCTCTTTTTTATTGCTAGCTGTCATTATTGAGCGCTCGCTTTATTACAATCGTAACAATAGAGATATATCTCTTTTTATTCATAGCTTACAAGTTCAGCTTGAAAAAGGTAATTTGGAAGCTGCTCAATCACATGCAACTAAACTTCAAAGCGTTATTGGTGAGGTGGCTGAAGAAGGTGTCAGACTTCTTGCTGTGCAAAAAGAAGATTTTTCTAGAGCCTATGACATCACTACTAATATTGTTGTAAGAAAGCTACAAAAATATCTACCAATCCTTGGAACCATAGGTGCTATTGCACCTTTTTTGGGTCTGTTCGGTACAGTGTCTGGTGTAATCAAGGCGCTATTTAAAATGGGGCAAGGCGGTGAGTCAAGCTCTCTTACTATGATTGGCGAGATTTCTAATGCCCTTATTGCAACTGGCTATGGTCTTGCTATCGCTATTATTGCTGTTGTTGCTTATAACCTTTTTGGTAATATCGTCAAAAGATACGAAGACGATTTTATGCTCTTGAAGCTTTTGTTTTTAAGCTTTTCTAATGTTGAGTTTGATACTTCTCAGTATTTTGGTTCTGTGTTTAGTAATGATGAAGCTCAGAACTTAGGTCAAAGCCTTGATATGAGCTCAGAACCTAATATGGCGGCGGCGCAAGCAAGGATGAACAGCTCTGATTCTAGTAAAGATGGAGCCGAGGAAAAACCACCTTATCCAGATTTTTTGAGGTAAGCAAAGGGTAGTTTAATTATGGCTTTTGGTTCAAATAGTGGCGGAGATTTTTCTGAGATAAACATTACTCCTTTAACGGACGTGTTTATGATTTTGTTTTTGTTGATGATTGTCATCGCCCCGATGATTAATGAAACCGCATTGCCACTTGACCCGCCTAAAGCTGCTAATGGTAAAGCTATAGCTTCCAAAGTCAAAGCTATAAACCTTGAAATTGATGCTGAAGGTTTGATTGCTATCAATGGAAAAAAACTAGACGAGAAGCCTATTGATCCAGATCAAGTGGCTAGCAGGGTTGGAGAAAGACTAGAAGAAGTCTTGAA
>CAWUIS010000169.1:0-3933 GCA_963922625.1 uncultured Candidatus Melainabacteria bacterium
GGGTGTCAATTAGGTTAATAAACTTGCCTTTCCACTCAGTCGAAATCGCAGCTGCGGTAATCGTAATACCACGTTCTTTTTCTTGTGCCATCCAGTCTGTTACTGAAGCACCTTCATGAACCTCACCAATTTTGTGGATTTTTCCTGAGTAGAATAAAATTCTTTCTGTAGTTGTTGTTTTACCTGCATCGATATGCGCTGCAATACCGATGTTTCTGTAGTCTTCGTATTTAACTTTTCTTGCCATAACCTGGATAATTGTATGACTTTTTAAAGCTTATTACTAGGCATATAGATTTTTTTTATTATCGGTGGTTATCAAAGGGTTAAGAAATTTCAAGTAAAAAGCCACTCTCAGCTGATCTTATATATTGCAAGGTTAGTTATTATGACTGTTTTTGGAAATATGATTAGTGGACTTTATACATCAGCTAAAGTTGCTGGACAGTCAGGTCCAAAAGGCCCGGGGTTTAAACTTGAGGGCAAATTAAAAGAAGCTATTTATACCGATGCTTTTGGTTTTTCAAAGGCTGAAATAAAAAAACATTTTGGTTTAGGTGGCGATAAAAAAGACCATGTGGAAAAAGGGGAAGTAAGTTTTTCAGATGAGCAATTTGCAGAATTAATAAAAGCTCTTAGAGAAAGTCATGGTGAACCTGCTCAACACAGAGTAAATGATGATGTTAATTCTATGTTTGCAAACAAGATGTTTATGAATCCTTACACTGATGAACCGATGCCCCCTTACGGTGGTAACTCTTTTAATGTTAATGATGTTTACGGAGATCCTCATGCTTATCAACGTTATGCAGTTTCTGCGTGAGGTTCCTCACATTAGTTCGGTATGACATGAAGTTAATTAAGTTCAGAAAACTTACCCGTAGGAGATTTGAGCTTTGCACTTAATTGAAATTCGCTGTATTGTTCAGCACCCTCATCATAGTCTCTAGTACCCATGATCAAAGCATCGTGCAAAAAACGGGAGTTGTTGTTGAGATTAATAGAAAGAGAAGAAACTTCTTCTGCACTCCGGGCTTTGCCCGAAATAATCAATTTATTTTTACTGGCATTAAATCTTTCAAACCAAACTTCTTTTGGTGTCAAAGTACTAACATCTTTTAAAATCCTTTGCCATGGAGTACGGCGCTTAGTAATATCTAAGTAGAATTCTTTTTCTGCAGCAAGCTCTACTGACTCTTTTTCTAGTCTTTTGTACTTGGTAAAAAGTTGCTTGTATTTAGAAGATTGTCTTTGAAGATTTGCAACCTGACGCTCGAGTCTAAAGTTTTTTGCGTTATTGAAAAAAGTCATAAAGACCAAAGCAGCAGTAGCAACAGCTGCAGCCAGAAAACTCAAATTTCTTGGTGTTAAAGGTATTGGAGGTTTAGGTAGCTTGACTTCAGTAGAAATATCTATGATTTCGTGAGCACGGTCCAGGTTATTTACCAAAAACTTAGTAGGTTCATCAAAAATGACATGGGGGTAAGTCAAACCAAAACCAAGTCCACTATCATTCATGCGTGGACCAAAAAGGTGAATCATGGATAAATTGAGATTATCAACATGATCAAAATAGTCAACAATAAAGCGGTTAATATCTCCAATCTGATCACCGCTATTGGGAAAGTGGCTAATAGCAAGCGGGAAACCTTTACCCCAAATGACAACTTCACATCTATCGTTACCAACCCAAGCACTAGCTCTGAGCTCGTTGTCTGAACCAGGGCAAGCCAAATAAAAACTAGGCACTACAGCTTTGAGGTTCAGTCCAAGTGCTTTGGCAAAATTATCAAGTTTTTTTGTAATTTCTGGTCTTGGAGCCATTACCAAGTAATCACAAAGTTTTTGCTCGCCTTCATCTCTTTGAGTGACATCTAATCTTTGCAGCCCAAATTTTTTGCCAATAATTTGTTGATTAATTTCAAGCCCAAGAAAAACAAGCTTTTCTTTGTCAGAGACATTGTCTGGCAAGGTCACTATCTGATAATGCAGACATGAAACTGGAATTGAAAAAACAACTTCATTAGTATCAAAATTTTTATCTGCGATTTCATTCTTGAAGCTCTCTATACTTTGAGAACTATTACTAAAAAACTGACTTGTCGCAACTTCACTAATAGAGCTATAGCCCTTGCAGAATAGGGCAAGGTACTCTTCACTAAAATCAATAACTAGATGACCGCTTACTGACATTTACATAACTCCCCTAATAAGTATCATATCAGCAATCATTGCAAGTGCAAGGGCTGGTCCAAAGCTAATCTCAGCATTAGATTTGCTGGATTGAGATTTGGATTTTGACCATAGGTTCTTGACTTTAGCGATAACCAAGAAGAAAAAGCAGATATAAAATGCTGCCAGTAAAACAAACAAAGCATTGATATAGCCAAGACTGACAGAGATAAAGCCCATCATGGCAATATCCCCGCCGCCGAGTATAGTTTTTTTGGCTTCTGCGTCATCTAGTTTTTGCTCAGCTTTATTAGCCAAAAAATAATCAAAAATCACTTCATTGACTAGGTAAGAGAGCCCTAAAGCAGCAAATAGGTAATCAAGAAAGAGAAATTTTTGCTTCAAATAGAGAATCAATATCAAAGCCAAAATGCCAATATAAACCCAGCTAATATTTTTATCCAAAAACTTAGATCTTAAGTGCAGCGCGCTAGAGGAGATGACCTCAGCTCTTTCCTTAAAGAAAAATTGATTGCAAAGATGCACGGCAGAATCCAAAAGAAACATTATCAAGCCAAGATTTTTAAGCACAATAACGCTTTTTGAGAGCATGCTTTGAGGAGCCAGGTAAAAGTATGGTCCGTGAAGAATAGTAAAAGCACTAACAAAAATTATCCCAGCAAAACTCAAACCCAAGGGCAAGATTTTTTTTTGATAATCGATGCTTGCAAGCGAAATAGTAATGGTAATGATAACTAGAACAAAAAGATTTTCTTTGGGGCTAGAGTTAGTCAAAAAAGGTAAAAAGCAAAGAGCTGTAATCAGCTCAATCAAGGGATAACGAGATGAAATTTTGCTGCCACAATTGGAGCATTTTCCTCTCAAGAAAAAAAAGCTGAGAAGAGGAATTTTTTCATACCACTTGAGAAAGTAATTACAAGCTGGGCAGTGAGATCCTGGTCTAAAAATAGATTGGTTTAAAGGGATACGATGAATCAAAACATTAGCAAAGCTACCAAAGGCTAGTGCTGTAATGATTGCAAAAACTTTATATAAATCAATTAATGGCATTTGTAATGAAACGAAGCAAAGCTCTCCAATAAAACTCAAGATTAGCCTTAGCAAGTCTTAGTTGAAGTTTTAATTTGAGCTGAGGTTTTTTAGCTTGGTAACCAAGCTTTTTTAATTGAGGAAAAATCACATACTCCAATAATCTTTGCTCATCTTCATCAAGTTCTTTTTGCCAACTACCAATCCGACTAGAGTCAATAGATTCTTGTGATTTATGCTTCCAGCTCGCTTCCCAGTCTGCATAAAGCGCTTCGCACTCTTCCATCCCTGAAATCATGGGGCTCTCAAAACTTTCTCCAATAAAATCACAAATCCTAGTACAAATCACTTCTGTATTTTCCATCAAGCTCTCATAGCTAATAGACATCAGGTTGGTATTTGTAAGTTTTTTTTCAAGCTCAATCCCTGTCTCTATGTAGGAACTCCAAAATTTTGCATTATTGAGTGTGCCTTTAGGACGCCAAGGCATTTTCAACAATGAGCTCACTGTATCTCTACCATCGCGGTAGACTATGATAAATTTCGCTTGAGGAAAGATTTGGAGAATTTCTTCGATATAAAAGATATGCTGAGGCGTTGTCTCACATATGCGTTTTTTAACTTGTGACTTTAAAAAAGCTCTACAAAGAATATTGAATATATCTTTTTTGGATTTTCCAGAGCTTATAAACTCCGTTTTGAGATTTGATA
>CAWUIS010000170.1:0-3918 GCA_963922625.1 uncultured Candidatus Melainabacteria bacterium
TTGTCAACTGTGGCGAGGAACCACTAATGGCCTATGCCAAAGAAAACTGTTTTAAACTTTTTGTTTTTGATATAGGTATACTTGGGGCTATTGCAAATCTGGACCCAGTAAATATTTTGAACTATGACTACGGTACCTACAAAGGCTATTTTGCTGAAAATTTTGTTTGCCAAGAAATTGCATACGCTCAAAAAACCAAAGATCATATTTTTGCCTGGCAAGAAAACACAGCGGAGCTTGAATTTCTTATAAAGAAACAAGGGCAAATTATACCTGTTGAAGTCAAGTCAGGTGGGGTAACTCAGGCAAAAAGTGCCAAAGTCTTTATGGGAAAATACAACTCTCCTTACAGAATTACCATTAGTGCAAGACCTATGCAACGAAGCGATGATAAACATGTTTATAATTTCCCGCTTTATTTGGCAGCTGAGGTAATTGAGTGATCTATGTCTAAGAAAACCGCTATCATTGATGTAATGAAATCACCGCCTATGTTGGAGCCAGTCTCTATTGCTCGGGCTCATGCAAGAATTAAATCTTACATTCACAAGACATCAATTTTGACTAGTAACTTTATCAATGAAAAACTTGGACATAATATATTTTTCAAATGTGAGAATTTTCAAAAAATTGGTGCATTTAAAATTCGTGGTGCTCTTAATACTCTGCTGAAGCTCAGGGAAGAAAACCAGCTTCCTGAAAAAGTTGTAGCTTTTAGCTCTAGCAATCACGCACAGGGAGTCGCACTTGGGGCAAAATTACTCGGATGTAAAGCCATGATTTTTATGCCAATAAATAGTTCTAAGATTAAGCAACAGGCAACAATGTCATATGGTGCAGAGTTAAAACTCATTGATGGTAGAGACCAAACTGAAATTCAAGCAAGGCAATATGCTAAAGATACAGGAGCTCATCTAATTGCTTCTTTTGACAACGACTCAGTCATCGAAGGACAAGGAACAGCTTGCTATGAAGCTTTGCAAGATATTGATATAGAACTAGATGCAATTTTTGCTCCATGTGGCGGTGGTGGTTTGCTTTCAGGTACTTACCTTGCAAAAGAGCTATTAAGTCCTAATACCAAGGTCTATGGTGCTGAACCAATACTTGCAAATAAGGTGCAGAAAAGTTTAGAGCAAGGCAAGGTCTTTAAGTTGAATGAGCCACCCAATACAATTTGTGATGGTGTTAAAACTCTGTCACTTTCAGAGCGTACCTTTAAATATATAAAAAGACTCGATGGGTTTTACTCAGTAAGTGAAGATCAAGTTTTGTTTTGGACTCAATGGCTGACACACTTACTCAAAATTAATCTTGAACCAAGTTGCGCTATGCCAATGCAAGCAATTTTTGATTACTGCAAAGCTTCAAAGGTAAAGCAAAATATTTTGATGATTGTTACTGGTGGTAACGTTGACCAAGAAAGCAAAGCCAAAATTTGGCAGTATGATTACCTAGAAGATTTTTTGCAAATCCCAGCTTAAGCTAACAAATAAAAGTGCCGCGTGTTGACTTAGCAAGAGTTACAAATCAGGCGTCTTAAAATCATCTAAACTAACTTTTCTATTTTCCTTGAGTAGCTTTAATGCCTCCAAACTAAAAGCTTGAGGTCTAACATAAGTCATAATATTTATATAGCTGGCTGTACTTACGTTGCTAAGTCCTTTAACTCCATCTGGCCTTTTAGGCATTTTCTCTTTCATTTTCTTGAAAAGTAATTCCATTTTATCCCTCTTGGCACCAATTTTGATCTCATTGCCAATGGGTAGGATATGGAAATTAAAATTTCCACCTTCTTGGTAACCTAAAACCCAGGCATAATCTTGCCGAGATTTTTCTGGAATTTGTTTATGGTACTTATAAAGCTGATATTTCATATTGGTTTTTTGTGAAATATCAGTGATAGGTTCAAAAACTTTTGAGTTAGTTAACTTTGAGTTCTCAAAGTCACTCTTAGGATTAGCTGGACCGTAGAGAATATAATCTACTTTTAGTTCATTTAGCAACTTGTAATCTAAGGTTGCAAAAGCCGTTTGTTGTGTATAAAGATCCGCTTTGTAAATTTCTCCTCCAGTCTGAAAGAAACCTGAAAGTCCAATGAGGTCATAACCTGGTGTATTACCAGGTGTTCTAGCCAGAATTCTTTGTCCAGATTCTTGTATTTTGTCTAAAATTTTCAGTGCAATTTTTTGATCTGGATTAAGCAAGGTTCCTTTGAAATCATCATTACCAAAAGGGAAATAATAAGCTAGACCAGGCATATTAAAAGCAAGCAAAATTAAAGTGATGCTCAATTTTACTATTCGAGGGCTTTTCATGAAAATAGAAGAGGTTGAGATCAATATCGATAAAAATGAAAAGAACACACTAACAACAAAGAATCTGTCAATTTCAACTGGTGACAATGTGTAATGAAACAAGCAGGGCAAGCATACACTGAATGAGGCTGCAAAAAAACAGCTAATTGCAATTGTTTGCCCCTGTCTATTTTTTCTGTTGATTATTAGCAAGATTGCTGCAATTAAAATGAGCAATAAAAAACCTCGAAAAGATAGCCAAGAGAAAAAGTCAAATTGATAATAATTTTTACCAGCTCTAAGGTCATAGATTCTAGGAAAATTTACTAACTCATCAAGTGAATAAATATTAAAGAGGAATTGATGAAATGAAGGCACCCATGTTAATCTTGGCTGCCAAGCGATAGTCTGTACATCATTGATAGTGGTAGCACTTTGAGATAGGCTCAAAAACTTGGCTAAAACTGCGATGAAAATAAATTTAAAGTTCTCTAAGACTGACCATTGTAGAAAGCTTTGTTTTTCAGGATTTAGTATCCACTTCTTAATTATGCTAAAGCCTGAATAAATACTGTAGCCTATAACCATCACATAAAAGCTTGCAGGGTAAGTCAAGGTTGAATAAACGGCAAAGCAAAATATAGTTAAGTAGTATGTAAAGTTTTTATGATAGTCAGATTGTCTTGGTATTAAAAACAAAAGTAGAGTGCTGAGTAAATAACCAAAAGATACAGTAGTAGTTCTAGTAAGATCAACAATTGGGTTCATAAAATTAGAGAAACCAAGCCATTGATTTAACCAGAAATCTGGCCCATTTGGAAACAGTTCAAAATAGCCTTTGCTTATGTAAGTTGGAAAAAATTCATAAGACAGTACTGATACAAAAGTAGAAATAAATACTGTTGCAGTAAATGCATAGGCTTTTGAATTACAGGTTTTCACAAAGAAAATATAGAGACTCAAGATTAACGAAAAACATAAAAAGCAGACTAAGATTGTGTTTACGTCAACAATGGTTAAGTTCTTAGTAATCCCCTTGATAAAGGCATAAAAACTATCAACGCCATAGTGAAAAAAGTCAAAACTCTTGTCTGGGTTTGCATAAAACCTTGGTGGGTAGTAATCATTTGAGGCAAGACTGGCGCAACTGTTACATGTTTGCAGTCAAATATCCCTTGAGCTTGGTCTCTGAAGTAGGTAAGTACTCCAAGCAAGGTTGCATAAGTAAGAGCAAAGTAATCATTAGATAGGGAATGGTTTCAAGTTTCTTTTTGTTAAAACTAATACACAAAGTGGAGACCTTAGGTGACTTCAAAGGTCTCAAAATGCTCCCAAAGCTGGTGATGATCCATCATTGCTTTACCAATTCTTTGCAAAATTGATAAATCTTGTTTTTTAGTCATATCAAGAAGTTTTGGCTTTGGAGAAGAACTACTATCACTAAAATCAATTTTACCTTTTAAATGCCGTAAAGCTTCTAGAACACTATGAACAGCATGAGATGAAATTTGGAAACCTTTTTTAGATAAATCAAAGAGTTGATTAAGAGCAGATTTTAAGGGTAATTGAAGCACACCAATCTGTGTAAAACCACCTCTTGGATTAAGCACTTGCTTGCTAT
>CAWUIS010000171.1:0-3910 GCA_963922625.1 uncultured Candidatus Melainabacteria bacterium
CGGAACTCGATGATCGAAAAAAAGATATTTGTGTTTCTTTTTTTGCTTTTTTATCAGCACGAGCTTGAGCCCCTGGTTTTAATACCTTCTTTTCTTCTACCGCTTCTGGAAGTTTTGCTCTAGATTCGGCAACTAAGTTATCCCTTTTTTTGAGATAGTCTTGATAATTACCCTTGAAGCAAATTAAACGTCCGTGATCAAATTCCCAGATCTGTGTTGCTTGGTTTTCTATCAAAAATCTATCGTGTGAGATACAAATAATCGAGCCTTTGAAGGCAGCAATGGCTGACTCGACAGATTCTTGTGTTGGGATATCCATGTGGTTTGTAGGCTCATCCAATAACAGTAAATTGGGACCAGAAACCATCAGCCTTGCCATAGCTAAGCGTCCTTTTTCTCCACCACTAATGACACCAACTTTTTTTAGTACTTCATCTTTGGAAAAAAGAAAACGCCCTAAAATTCCTCTGATCTCAGAGATAGGAGTATCAGCCGGCATCGCTTCAACCATAGTATCCAAGACTGTTATATCTGGATTGAGGATTTGTAATTGATGCTGAGCGTAATAACCAATCTCGACTTTATCTCCCAGTACAACTTCGCCGCTGCTTGCTTTTTCTAAGTCCATGATGATTTTCAATAATGTTGTTTTACCGCAACCATTAGCGCCAAGTATAAAAACACGTTGCGGCTCGTCTTTGACCCACTCTAATTCAGCATTAACTTCTTCATAAAGCTTGGTATCACCGAAGCCCATTGATATATTTTTAAGCTCTAGAACTTCTCGGTTGAGTGGTTTTGGTTCTGGGAATTGAAAATGGATTTTTTTCTGCTCAGATTTTGGTGCTTCAATACGCTCTACTTTTTCTAGCTGTCTTTCTCTACTTTTTGCTTGGGTACTTTTTGCAGCACTAGCTCTAAAGCGCTCAACAAACTCCATTTGAGATTTGAGACTTTTTTCTTGTCGTTTTGCCGCAGCAGCTTGGTTTGCTCGTGTGATGTCTCTTTGTTCAATATACTGACTATAGTTACCGGTGTAGACCGTGAGCATACTTCGATCTAATTCAGCTATATGAGTAACAACTTGATCTAAAAATCTTCTGTCATGCGAAACAATAATGATGCCATAAGGATAACCGCGCAAAAATTCTTCTAACCACTCTACAGCTTCCATATCCAAATGATTGGTAGGTTCATCCATTAGCAAGACATCTGCTTCTTGTAAAAGTATTTTGGCAAGATTGATACGCATCTGCCAGCCTCCACTAAAGCTATCAACATCTTTATCAAGTTCATCAAGACTAAAACCAAGTCCTGTGACCATGCGTCCAATGCGAGCTTCAAGTGTTCCTTGATCTAAACGTTCCAAGTTTTCCTGTACGTGCCCAAGCTCGACGAGTACTTCGTTGTAATCTTCCCTTTCATAATCTTCTAAGGCCTTTAAAAGTTCAGTTTCGCGTTTTTGTAATTGATTGATCTCATCAAATACCGTGTAAAGTTCTTGTTTAAGAGTATTGCCAGAAGTCAGTTCTGGGTTTTGTGTTAAGCAGCGTACCCTGATATTTTCAGCGTGGCTGACATCACCTTGTTGCGGATCTAACTCTTTGAGAATACATTTGAGTAAAGTTGATTTGCCGGCACCATTACGTCCAATGAGCCCTATGCGCATTTCTTTGGTCATGCGCATATTGACATTTTGCAGAATTGGCTTTTCTGTGAAATTTACCGATACATTATTTACTTGAATAAGCATTAGCTTTTAGTATATCCAAATGGACAGCGAAATTCCAAGGGTTAATAAAGTTGGGGCTGTAGAAACAAAGTCGTTTTACCATTACCCAGCATTTCGCTCTAAAACAGGCCACATCAGTAGGCAAAAAAGAAAAATCCAGCATATTAAAAAGCAGATCAATCCTGATCTTTATGATCTTTTCCAATCTAGTAAAAGCGAAAAACCTAAAAAAACTTCTGAATCCAGTTCTGAGATCACAAAAAAAGAGCGTGAACTTGCAATCAACATGCTTTTTATAGGAGTTTTAGTGCTCTATCTAATTACTTTCTTTTTTATATATATGGAATTTTAAAAAAGAAAAGCTTTGATTTCGCTGTGACTTTCAATATCAGCTTTTAATTTTTCTGCATCTTCAAGATAGACATCTACATGCACTTTGTCATCTGCAGGTACTAGCCCAGCATAAAAAGATCTTTCTTCGTTGGGGAGTTTGCCGTCTATCAAGTTAGTGACAGCATAAGCACTCACCGAGTGTCTATCTAAAAGTTCAACAAGTCTTTCGATATTTAACTTGGGGATTATAATTTCAAGTTTTTTCATAGCCAAATTTTCTCCATGATCGAGTAATACACTGGTATTCCGATGACGATATTAAAAGGAAAAGTGATGCCAAGGCTCAGAGGAATAATCATACCAATATTAGCTTTAGGTACTGACATGCGCATTGCAGCAGGTACCGCGATATAAGAAGCGCTAGCACAAAGAATCACGAGTAAAAAAGAGTCTCCCAAACTAAATTTCAGTAGATATGAAATAGACATAGCAGCAAGAGCAGAAACTACGGGGAAAACAAAAGCCATACTAATGAGAAACTTTGCTGAGCCTTTGAGTTTATTCATACGCTGAGCAGTATAAAGCCCCATGTCAAGCATATACAAGCAAAGCATGCCCTTGAAAATATCATAGACAAAACCTTCAAGCTGTTTAGCTCCTGTCTTGGCTGTTAGAAATCCAATCACTAAACTACCAAGCAGTAAGTAGACAGAACCACTGGAAAGTGACTCACCAATAATTTTACTAACAGAGTTATTGTTTTTATCACCATCAAACAATCTAATAATTAAGAGGCCTGAAATAATCGAAACCGCTTCCATAAAGGCCATACCAGCAACCATATAGCCTCCGTAAGGAACATTAAAACCATCTATGTAAGTAATGGCGGCAGCAAAAGTAACTAAACTAATAGAGCCGTAAGTTGCAGCAATCGCACCGGCGTTATGCAAGTCAATCTTTGACTTTAGAATATAGAAAAAAATAGGTGGGCTCAACAAAGAAAAAAGCATACAAACCAAGACTAATTGGATACCAGTCATATCGATACCTTGATGTGAAAGCTCTTGTCCACCACGAATACCAATATCAAACAAAAGATATATAGAAAGAAATTTTGCAATCTCAGATGGTATACGTAAATCTGACTTTATTACTATTGCAAGCAAGCCCATTACAAAAAACAATATGGGTGCTTGTATGACGTTATTGATAATTTGATCGAACACTTTTTGACCTTCAGGGATTAGCCTTGGCTTATTTTAAAGCATTTGGAGCGATGTGCCTATTTTTGAAATAAATATTAGAAGAGTTTATTTAGGAGTGTATTCTGTGGATATTTTCTGGAATGCGCTAGACTTATCTGTTATGAATTTGGAATTCCCAAACAACGTACTGCCTCAAGGAGCATTCGAACAATATAACAAAGAATTATTCTCTTCTTTAACAAGAGGTAGTAAAAACCAATTTGATACCGGTCATCAAGACTTTGCTTCTGATATGTCGAAATTATTAGGAAGAGCTTTGGCTTTACCTGACAAAACACTACAAAGGGCTGCATTTGACCTTGGTGATGCGATAAATAAGAGTTTTGGTAGCAGAGCACGAACTGATGGTTTTATATCAAGTTTTCAAGTTGCTAAGAGTAATATGGCAAGAAGGTTGAATCAAGCTATTAATGTACTTGTAGATAAGTTGACTTATCCTGACAAAGACATCAGTGAGGCACCGAAAGTTGGCGAATCATAGTAAAAAAATGGAGCGGAAGACGAGATTCGAACTCGCGACCCTTTCCTTGGCAAGGAAATGCTCTACCACTGAGCCACTTCCGCACTCCAAATTGTCTCC
>CAWUIS010000172.1:0-3894 GCA_963922625.1 uncultured Candidatus Melainabacteria bacterium
TTTTGTTGCGTACACAACTGATTCTATGAAGGGTACCTTCTAAACCAGCTCTATTGGCTTGATCAAATTTTCCTACTTGTTCTGATATCTCACGAATATTGGACCTTGTAACGCTTTGCTCTCCTAAAAGAATAGTTTTGTTTTTGGAGAACCTTGCTTCTGGAATTCTGCCAACATCAACTACTATTTCTATTAGCTTATCCAAATCATGATCTTTAATAGGTTGTTGTAATTGTGGGGGTAAAAGCTTTATTATTTCAAGAACGTCGTCTTTACGAATATCTACCATCAAGGCTATGTTTCTCCTGTAGTGCGGGTTTTAGTGAAGTTAATAGTTTTTTAATCTCACTGGAATCATTCTACCAATAAAACTAAATTTTGTAACTATGGACTGAGGTGAAATACTCACTTGATTAGCCTATTTTTGACTCTTGTATCATTTTTTGTGTAGATTTAATCAACTTTTCTTTCGAAAAACCTTGCTCAATCCAGTTGGTGATTTGTTTTCGTGCAAAAGAACCTATGGCTACACCATTAATATTGAGACCTGATTCATGAGCTTTTTTCAAACTTTGGTTATTGATGCCACCAGCAACTTGAACAAAGATATTTTTTGAAAGCTTGGGATAGGATTTATTTACAAGATCAGTCACTATAGTTGCAGCTTCAAAGCAACTCTGATCTTTTTTGTTTTGATCTATTTGCTTGGCTCCAGACTGTGGCATACCATCAACCTGAATGATGAATTGGTAACCTTCCCCAT
Organism: uncultured Candidatus Melainabacteria bacterium; assembly: GCA_963922625.1. Taxonomy (GTDB): domain Bacteria; phylum Cyanobacteriota; class Vampirovibrionia; order LMEP-6097; family LMEP-6097; genus CAWUIS01. Next base: position 764 of record CAWUIS010000172.1, read on the forward strand.
GCTTTTGTAGGACAGAGTCTATTACAAGCTTACAGCTCTCTTTAAGTTCATCTTTACCGTAGAGCTCTGAGCCAATACAAAAAGATTCAAGCTCAAAGTGATTGGCAAGGTTTAAATAGAAATCTTTGAATTCTTGTGGATTTTCGCCCAGATGATATTCAATAGCTCGTGCCCCTAAGACTTGCAGTTCCTGTAAAGAATCACTCTTGAAGTTAGACCAGGTCTTGAATTCAAGAGCACTAAAAGGGCAATAATCGATGCAGTCCGAGCAACCATAGCAAAGATTGATATTGTAATGAAATTTATTCTCGATTTCACTAAAAGCATTTGCGGGACAACTTGGAATGCATTGCATGCACTCGGTGCAGATTTGGTAGTCGACCTCTACGCGCCTGAAATGAGGATCCTGACTGGTGTTGATACTGACCATCAATAGCGGAGCAATTAAGCTACTATCTTCACTAAGAGCTTTTTTGATACCTTTTTGAGCTGATATCACTGAACTTGGGAAGGCTGATATATCTATTACTTCAATTTTTGCTCGTGTATATAAGTATGCGTAATCTTCAATAGCCTCAAAATCTTTAAGTGCAGCACCGATAATGAGCTTATGAAAATTTTTTTGTTTTAATGCTGTAAAGCAATTGTCAAGAGATTGCATAACTTTGGCCTGGTACTTCTAAAGCTATGCCTGGAGGGCAAGGTGCTTTGATTTTACATGAAGATTTTCGTAAAAAAGCTTCTCTCATATTTTGTGTTTGTACAATTGATTTTGGCTTTTTGATTTTATTACTCGGGGAAGCAAGATCTAGATTTTGTAATTGCTGGAGTCTTTTTATATCTTTGTCTTTATTACCGACATTAATAAAGGCAAGAACATGGTTTGTCCCGACAGCTTCAAGCTCGATGCCTGATTTTGCAAATTGATAGTCAAGCTCTTCGCCACTAAGACTTGAGCTGGTGAAAATTTTTCTGAAAGGATCATCGTTGTTGTAGTGTGCTAGCTCTATGGTTTTGATTAACGCAAGGCTTTCTTGAATAATAGCTTCACCATGGCTTTGATAGATATCCACACAACGGCAAATATTAGCTAAAAGGAGATAGCTCGGACTAGTTGTTTGAATTAATTTGTATGCTTTTTCAAGATTAGCTATCGTGATTTTAGATTGCTTGCTTAAATGCAGTGCTCCAGTTTGTGTGAGACTTCCAAGTGTTTTGTGCCAAGACTGTACAACAATATCTGCTCCATAATTTAATGCTGGCTTGGGTAGCTCTTGACTAAAGTGAAAATGCGCACCATGGGCTTCATCAACGATGATAGGTATTTTTAATTCTGGTATTTTTGAATAAAAACCTTCATAGCTTGGGTTGGTGATAATCAATCCTGAGTAATTTTCGTTGATCTTTTTGCTATCTTCAAGTTGTTTCTCGACTCTGGTAAATAAGCCTAGCTCCTCGTTCCAATCTGGCTCAAACCACGTGATTTCAAGCCCAGCTAAAATTATCCCAGCCAGGGTTGATTTGTGAATATTACGGGCAACGAGTACTGGCTTAGTTGTATTAATGCTCAAGCTCAATGCCATGCAAGCAATCTGCATACCTTGGCTAGCCCCGGCAACTAAAAAAAAAGTTTTTGCAGCACCAAAGAGCCTAGCAGCATGCTCTTGTGATTCAGCAATAGCTGCAACAGGGTTTTGCAGATCATCAAGACCCTCTACTTCACTTAAATCTCGGGAGTCCCAGAGACCAGCATGGGCTGGACTATGAAACCTAGTGGGATCTCGCTTAAGATATTTTTCGATTTGCTTTTGGAGTAAAGATTCTGACATTGTGGTACAGTCTTATTTATGCATTATAAGGATATCAAAACTAGCACTAAAGCGGATATAACAAGTATTACAAGAGATTATGGCTTACCTAATCCCCTCGATTTTCAAGCTTATGTACCTAGTGTCATTGAAAGCACACCTCGTGGTGAGCGTAGTTTTGATTTGTTTTCGCGTTTATTAAGAGAGCGCATCATTTTTCTTGGTTCTGAAGTTAATGATGTAGTTGCCAGTATTATTGTCGGGCAGCTTTTATTGCTTGATTCTGAAGATGCTTCTAAGGATATTTACTTGTACATTAATAGTCCTGGTGGCTCAGTAACAGCTGGTCTTGCAATGTACGATACTATGCAGCATGTGCGTGCCGATATTGTCACTATTTGTATGGGGCAATGTGCCAGCATGGGAGCTTTCCTTTTGAGTTCTGGTCAAAGAGGAAAAAGAATGGCTTTACCTCATTCTCGTATCCTTATTCACCAACCTTTGGGTGGAGCTCAAGGTCAGGCTTCTGATATTGAAATTCAAGCAAATGAAATCTTACGTTTGAAAAAATTACTCAACCAGGTCCTTGCTGATAACTGTAATCAACCAATTGAAACAATCGAGAAAGATACAGATCGTGATAATATTATGACTCCACAACAGGCAAAAGAATACGGTCTTATTGATCAAGTCGTAATCAAAAGACCTAGTGATCTAGAAATGGAAAATGCCTAAACCAGACAACAACACCATGCTGCAGTGTTCTTTTTGCGGTAAAACACAGGATCAAGTTCAAAAGCTTATTGCCGGTCCCGGTATATATATTTGTGATGAATGTATTCATCTTTGTAACGAGATTTTGATCGATGAAGGTATTGGACATGAGTCTGATTCCATAGAAAAACCTGAGGTGGATTTGTTTGAAACAGAAAAGCTTCCAACTCCTAAAGAAATCAAAGCTCATTTAGATGACTATGTTATTGGTAGTGAAGATGCTAAGCGTAGTCTTTCTGTTGCTGTCTATAATCACTACAAGAGGATTTTTCATAATTTCTCTGATGCTAATGCTGATGATGTAGTGATTCAGAAATCAAATATTTTACTTCTGGGTCCGACTGGTAGTGGTAAAACTCATGTGGTTGAAACCTTGGCCAAATTTTTAAATGTACCTTTTGCTATTGCTGATGCTACTTCAATTACTGAAGCTGGATATGTTGGTGAAGATGCTGAAAATATTTTGCAAAGGCTTTATCAAAACTCTGGTAACAGTGTCGAGAAAGCCGAGAGAGGCATTATTTACATTGATGAGATTGATAAAATTTC
>CAWUIS010000173.1:0-3892 GCA_963922625.1 uncultured Candidatus Melainabacteria bacterium
AAACGCATGAAAATAGTGAGTGGATAAGACTTAACCACTTTTTAGCCCCCTCCACTTAAAACGTTAGAAACTCCCTTTTGTGAACAAGTAATTTTCGCTTAATTTTTTTTTCACTTTCTTCATTAAAAAGACTCCATTCATTTCTTTTTCATAATGTCAGACAAGCTAAAAATATCTACTTTAAATGTCAGAGGACTTAGGCAAAATAATAAAAGACGCAAAGTCATAAAACTACTTGAAGACGCAAAGTCAGACATAATTTTACTGCAAGAGACACATATAAATGAATGTAAGGAATGGAAAGGCAAATGCTTTTTCAATTTCTTAGACACATCTTCTGCCGGGGTGGCTATTTTCATTAATACTAGTTTTCAAGGCGTCATTGAACGATTCCACTCTAATAATGATGGCCGTATTTGCTACGTCGATCTCACTTTTTCTAATCAAGAGATCAGAGTTATTTGTGTTTATGCACCGATCAATCCGGTTGATAGGAAGACTTTCTTTTCTTACTCTCTTCCACCTTTTTTTTCATCAACTAGAGTAAACATATTAGCCGGAGATATGAATTGTGTGAAATCTGTTGTCTCAGATACATACAATCATTCGTCAGGAGTTGTTCTTAAAGGATCAAATGAGTTAGAAAATCTTGTTACTCGTTTCTCTTTGTTGGATGCGTACAAGCCAAAACCAGGTGCTAAGAGTAATGATTTCACCTGGTATGCTAGCTCTGGTGCCTCAGCCAGTAGGCTTGATAGAGTTTATGTTCCGAAATCTTGTGTAACAACGCTAGCCGCTGAAATTTTTCCATATTCAGACCATAAAATCTTACACTGCTCATTAAAATTCTCCGCTACAAATTTGATTTCTGGAAAATCATATTGGAAGTTGAACAGCTCAGTGTTGCAAGACGAAAAGTACATAAAACTTATAAAAGACTTAATAAATGACAGTAAAACTCTAAAACTTGCCTACGACTCTGTTAGCGAGTGGTGGGACGATTTAAAAGAAAGAATTAAAAAGGTTAGCATCACACACTGCGCTGTTAGAAAGAAGGAAAACAACCAGGAAGAGTATGAATTAAAAGCAAAGTTAAAATATGAAACTGACCCAGCTAAAGTAAATTCTTTGAAAATTGAATTGGAGAAGTTAAATGATGAGAAGCTTGACGCTCTTTTTGTACGCTCTAGGCTACAAGAGGAGCTCCATGATGAGAAATGTTCTGCTCTGTTCTATCAGAGAATCCAAGAAAACAAAGTTAAAAAAGATATTAAAAAGATAACTGATGAAAATACCGGTCAAAGCCACATCGAGAACAAAGACATCATAAAGGTCTTTGAAAATTTTTATAAAGATCTTTACACATCTCATGATGGAGATGATGACATATGCAGACAGATCTTGTGCAACGTTAATCCACTTTCTGAAGAAGACAGTGGATTTAGTATTAAAAAGGATATGTTAAAATTTGTAATAAGTTCAATGAAAAATAATAAAACTCCGGGTATGGATGGTTTAACTGCCGAATTTTATAAAACCTTTTTTGAAGATTTGTGCGACATCCTAATAGAAGTGTACACTGAGATAAATGCAGACAACACTATCCCCAAGTCAATGACAAGAGCAGTCACTGTTGTGCTACCTAAAAAAGCCAACAGTGAAAAACCATCCGATTACAGACCTATAACACTGCTTAATACTGATTATAAAATTTTGACTAAATATATTAACCATGTTTATTTTCCAGATTTTCTTAAGGCTAACATCTCATCTGAACAGCTTTGTGCTGTTCCAGGCAGATCCATTACTAACGGTACTATATTTATAAGAGATGTTATTGAATACTGTCGAGATAAAGACAAGGCAGGGTTTTTAATGTCGCTAGATCAAAAGAAGGCGTTTGATCTGGTCGATAGGAGTTTCATGTTCAAAGTTTTAGATAAGATGAACTTCAATAAAGATGTCCTAGCCGTTATTAAGGCTCTTTATCAAAAAACATCAACTGCGATTCAGGTCAACGGGCATCTCTCAGAAAGTGTTGATTTGCAACGAGGGGTAAGGCAGGGATGCCCCCTCTCGCCTTCTTTGTATGTAGTGTATGTTGAATCCTTTCTTTCTTTCATCCGTAGCCAGAGTGGTTTTGTGGGCATCCAATTGCCACATAGGGTTGCTAAGGTTTCTGCTTATGCAGACGATCTTTTACTTTTTTGTCAAGACCAGAAAGATGTGAATTGTATTTTTTCTTTTTTTGAATATATTAAGCAAGGAACAGGCAGTGAGTTGAATTTGAACAAAACTCAGCTGCTTGCTATTGGTGATACATCTACAGTTCACGTAAGATCAGACTACTTAGTTGACAACATCAAGGTTTGCGGAGTTATTTTTAAAAATGCTCCATGTCATGAAGCTATCCAGGAAAACACCATGGCCTGTATTGAGAAGATTAAAAGACAGATAAACTTTTTCAGAACCTTGCCCTGCACCATCAAAGGGAAGGTGCTCATAGCAAATACCATCTTGTTCCCGAAAATCTTCTATGTAGCAAAAACTTTTTTACCGAGCAAAGTTTTGCTTGCTCTGGTGAAACGAATAGTGTATTCTTTTTTGTACGGTGAAGGCAAAACAGAAATGTTTAAAAGAGACTGTATAGAATTAGACAAAGACAAAGGTGGACTAGGTCTTTATAACTTAGATACCTTTTGTGAGAGCATTTTTGTTCAAGAAAATGTGTGTTTTCCATCTCAGGAGGATTTCAATCACCAGCGAAAAGATCTCTTTCAGTATTTATTTTCTTTTTGGCTCAGAGACTTCTACCCTGATACTTTTGACAGGGGAAAGCCACATTGCTTCACTCTCTTGGACCCTTATAAACTGGCTAAAGATATTCTGACCAAACTTGAAGATAGAAAAGACATTTTAAACATCAGTCTAGTATCTAACAACCAGCTGTATCAGTGGTTGTCGGGTAATAAAGAAGTAATAGAGTTAAAAATTCCAAGAGATGTAGATTTGTCAGATGAAGTTAAAAACAGGCTAATAAAATTGTGGAATGATTATAAAGTTTCAGCTAAAAATAGTAGCTTTTCTTGGAGGCTAGCTATGAAAGGATTAAAAACTGGTGAATTTTTAAAAAAGATTAAAATGCTTCGAGTAGGCTTCAGTTGTAATTTTTGTGATGACAAAGGTATTGAAACTATTGAACACGTGTTTTCTGAATGCCAATCATTGGAGAGGGCCAGAAAAATAATTTTTCAGTTTGTTAAGAAAGTCGGTGTTGGTGTCCCTCTATCGAAAGATGAGGGTCAGCTGTTCTTTTGTTTAGGTTTAACATCTAGTGATGAAGGGAAAGAGCTAAATCGAATTATCTTTGAGTGCGTTGCAGAGTGCAACTCACTCATCTGGTCATGTCGAAATGATATTGTGTTTGAAGATCAAGATCGTGAAAATAAGATCGAAGAAGTAGAGGAAGTAGTTCAATATATTTGTGACAGAATTTATAAAGAAAAGTTTTTAAAAGATGTAGCAGGCGCTACCAACAATTTAAAAAGTGAAAGGGCAGGCGAGGTTGTAGGGGAGTAGTCTGTCCTGGTGACTGTAGTCAATGTACATAGTACAACTCTAGCCTTAAGCTAGTCACCGAAGGCCTCTGATTTTGTTTTTATAATGTAGTCAATTTTTCACCATCTCGACTACTCAGAGGTACTTTATTAGAGAGTTTAATAATAACACACAGTAAAAAAAATACAATGGAAGAGTAAAGCATAGAATGCAATTTCAGATCCGAATAAATTTAGTTTTTGAATACATTTAGTTTAGCCTGTCTCTCTAATAAACAGGAGAACTTCCGCTCATCCTCAACCAGTATATTAAGGTATTACTTTTTTACTTCATT
>CAWUIS010000174.1:0-3865 GCA_963922625.1 uncultured Candidatus Melainabacteria bacterium
CCCTGGTCAATTCTGGACCTTCAAAGTTTTTTACAGACTATCTCAATGCCTTTGCGGTGAGAGTCCTGAATTTTTTACCCCCGGAACTAGCCTCTCAAATTTTTGCACACCCTTCGGTTTTATTTTTCCGGGCAGCAACAAGTCATGAAAGTGTGAATGCTGCTTCTGCCTCAAAAAATATGAGTGATGAAGAAGCAGAGTTGCAAAAAAGTATTAAGCAGCAACCTTTTTATCGTTGGGTTAAAAATTTGTCAGGTTATTTCCGGGAAAATATCCAACCAAGTTTGGACAAAGCTTTTCAGTTTTTGGTGGGTGTTAAATCTGGTGAGAGCTTGAAAGATAAAAATGGTAATTTGATTTATGACAGCAAAGGCAAAGAGATTAGATCAAATCCTAAAGTCAATTTAGCCTATTTAGGTTCTGTAATTGGAGGATTACTTTTTCTTACTTATAAGCTGCCTGGCTACACCAAAACAACTGGTACTGACGAAGTCAAAGGTCCACTCAGAGCAACACTCAATACTCTCTGGATATCTTTGAATCGTATGCAATCTACTTTGCTTACTAACGGTGCTAGTGTTCAGATTAGTGGTGGTGCTAACTTTGACAAGTGTTTTAACAATAGTATTCGCGAAAAATCTTTAGTGCCTATGGTGCAATATGCAAGTGATAACTTTGCCGCTTTACTATCTGAAAATTTTAAAGCCAATGGTGCTTTTCTGGGGATTATCGCTCGTTTAATCACTGAGATTCCAGCTAGTTTTATTTCTTCTGGTCTAATTAATTTTGCTAAAGAAGATAGGCTTTCTGAGAAATGGGCTTTAATCGGTCAGCGTGTTTGGCTACCTGTTACTGAAAGTTTGAAAGATATTTTGAAGCCTACTTTTTCATGGCTTGCTAAAAATATTTATTCAAAAGCCTTGGGTGGTATGTTTAATCCTGAAATCAAAAACATGTACGATGTTGATATTAGTAAGCAAGGTGAACCTAAGCTCAATAAAGAGTTAGATGATAAATATCCTAAGGGTGTATTTTCTACTTTAAAACTGCTTGTAGAAGAAACATTTGGACTTGTTTTTGAAATACCAAGGCTGATTACAAAATGTAAAATCGACTCTGACCATAAGGTAAATATGGATAGATGGATACAAAAATCTGTTAATCGAAGAGTTGATTTTGAAAATAAATTTGGCTTTAAACCTCCAACTCATGGAACTCAGGAAGAAAAATCAATACTAAGCGAAGAGCAACGAGAGTTAGTTGATAAAATCGAGCAAAAAGAACTATCTAGAGGATTTAAAATGCTTTGGTCTGATGAAAAGCAAGGCTATCTAAAAGAAAAAGTTGATCTCCCAAGTATGGATGATGATGAGGACGATGAGCACAAAGAGCAAGAAGAAGCCAATCTCAAAATACATCAAGTCAAAACGGCAGAAAGAGAAAACAGAGGGCTTCATGCCGCCGCTACTTAATAAGCTGTCGGTCAGACACTACGATGTAGATTTCTTTGCTGAAGAGTACGGTCAATATTAGCGTCAGGTCTAGAAGAAAGCCTGTTTCGTACGGCTTTAAATCCTCTACCAATAGCTGGAGCATTACTAGCTACTTGCATAAGTCCAACAACTGTTGCTGCAGCCATAATTGGTGCTAACATATACTTTTCCGACCTTTTATTATTTTCATTATTCCCCCAATTCAAAAGTAGTACGGGGTCTTAGAAAAGACCCTCATACAATTGCATCAACGGTTACTACGAACCATGAAGAATCATTGAAATGATCCAAAATTTGTTATTTTACTCAAAGGCTACGCTGACCTGAAACCAAGTTTGATACAGAAACTTGGAAAGATGAAACTTGAACTAAATTAGTTTCTATTAATATAGCAAAGGTGAAAACACCTGTCCAGTCTTTACGGGATAAAGAAAAAATAAATTATGAAGACTTTCCTTTGAGTCTTAACCTGCTAATATTTCATCAATATGGTAAGAGCTGTTGTTTTAGCTGCAGGTAGAGGAAAAAGACTCCAATCACATACCCCCAAGGTTTTACATAAGGTTTTTGATAAACCTATATTGGCTTGGGTTTTAGATAGCCTAGCAGAAGTGGACCTGGAAGAGATTATTGTTGTGTGTGGTTATAAGTACGGTGACGTGAAGGATTTTTTGCACGCTTATCCAGTGAGTACTGTTTATCAAGAGGAGCAAATGGGAACGGGGCATGCTCTTATGTGCGCTTCTGAGGTCTTGAAAAATTATGAGGGTACAGTGGTGGTGATTAACGGAGATTCACCTCTAATAAAATCTGAGACTATTAATTCTTTGCTTGACTATCATAAACAAAGTATTCAGGACATCAGTATATTAAGCTGTGATTTAGATAGGCCAGATGGCTATGGCAGGATTATTCGCAAAAATAGCCACATTATGGCTATCAAGGAAGATAAGGATTGTTCTGAGGCAGAGAAGTCTATTAGAGAGATTAACGCTGGTGTTTACTGCATGGAATGGCAGACCTTGAGACCAGGGCTCAATAAGCTCTCAAACGATAATGCCCAAGAAGAGTACTACATAACTGACCTGGTATCCTGGGCTTATAAACAAGGTTTTGCAATTAGTGCTTGTGCCTTAGAAAATCCATATGAAGTCATGGGAGTGAACACTCGTGAAGATCTAGCGCTAGTTTCTAAGTTGAAAAACGAAGCTAATTTACAACACTTGATGGAAAGCGGTGTCACGGTGATTGATCCGTCAAATACAACTATCAGCCCTGATGTCGATATTGGTAGAGATACGGTGATTTTCCCAGGTACTTATATACATCGCAGGGTAGTCATCGGAGAGAATTGTAATATTGGACCAAATACTTCTATATTTGGACCTGCTGAAATTGGAGCAAATTCTTCTGTGATTCAATCTCATGTTTCTCGTAGTTGCATTGGTGAGAACTCTTTAGTAGGACCTTTTGCTCATGTCAGAGAAGGCTCTGATATTGCTTCAAACACTAAAGTAGGTAGCTTTGTTGAGGTGAAAAATTCTAGTATTGGTGAGAGCTGTGCTGCTGCCCATCTCAGTTATATTGGTGATGCTGAAGTGAAAAATAATGTCAACATCGGTGCCGGTACGGTTATTGCAAACTATGATCATCGTAGTGGTTTAAAGCATGAATGTATCATCAAATCGAATAGCTCTACTGGTGCTAATTCTGTTTTGATATCGCCGGTAGAGATTGGAGAGAACTCTACTATTGCTGCAGGTTCTGTGATCAATGAAAATGTGCCTGATGATAGCCTTGCTATTGCAAGACCCAGACAGGAAAATAAAACCGTTATCAAACCCAAAGGTTGAGTTTTTCACCACAAAATGCCGAATCGAGCATATCAGATAGGGTGCCCCAGCCTAAACTTTCAAGTGCTAGTCTGAACTTTTTGCCTTTGTGTTTTAGTCGCTTCAGAAAACTCTTTTTTAACTTAGCCTTGATACCGATGTAGTGCCCAGATACATCGATATTGCCCATGATCCCCGGGAGCTGAGAACCAATTTCTTGAATTTTGTTCTTAATTCCCGTAATTAATCCCTGTTTATTGACATCACTCAAGAGGGATTTATGTAGGTTAGTTAAGAGTTGTGCCATGATGCGTTTATACAAAGCACGGGCTTATAAGGATTTGACATAAAATTTAAAAAAATTTTCAAATAGCTTTTTTGCTAGCTTTTAGGCATCTTTGCTGATGGTCTCATTTTGATATTTGTAAAGTATTGAAGAGACTACATTGTTAATAACATTATTGCCAAAAGTCAGAACCCACTTACGGTCAGGGTTAGTTTTCCACATATGAGGGCTGCGTTTAGTATTGAATTCTTCGC
>CAWUIS010000175.1:0-3862 GCA_963922625.1 uncultured Candidatus Melainabacteria bacterium
CCAGAAAGATACTCAAAACAACAAAAACAACAATGATAAAGGTAGAAATAACTTTAATAGACATCAATTCTTAAAGTCTAACTTGAGCTTATGTTTGCGAGCAATATTTTGCATCAAAAAGTTATCACCTTTAGTTACAAAATTGAAAGCAAAACCACTTTTGCCAGCTCTACCGGTTCTACCAATTCTGTGGATATAATCCTCATCAAACTTTGGTAAGTCATAGTTAATCACAGCTTCAAGATTATTTACATCTATACCTCTTGAAGCAACATCCGTAGCAACAAGAAGCTCAATAGAACCTTTTTTGAATTTCTGCATAACCTGATCACGTTTACGTTGCTTGATATCACCGTGAATAGCAGCTACAGAATATTTTTTCTTGAGAAGTAGGCGAGTTAACTCGTCAACTTTTCTCTTAGTATTACAAAAAATGATGCCAGAGAAAATTTTGTACTCATCTAGTACTTTTTCAAGTTGAAGATCTTTAGCTGAATTTTTCATCTTGAAGCAAATTTGCTTGATATGCGCATTTTGCTGGCTCTTTTTAGCAATAAGATTAATGTGCTCAGGTTTTTTCAAATAAGCTTGAGCAAGTCTTTCCAGTTGCTTAGACATGGTTGCTGAAAACATTACCGTCTGTCTTTCTTTAGAAGTTCTGCCTAGAATCTCTTTAAGATCTTCAGCAAAGCCCATATCAAGCATTTGATCAGCTTCATCTAAAACTGAGTACTTAACTTGTGAAAGCTTCAAACTACCACGTCTCATATGATCTTGAATACGCCCAGGTGTGCCAACCACAATATGACAACCACGCTTTAATGAGCGCAATTGAATTTTAATGTCTTGCCCTCCATAAATTGGAGCGATAAAAATCTTTTGTCCTGAGCAAAGTTTTTTGATTTCATTTGAAACTTGTATCGCCAACTCTCTTGTCGGGCACAAAACTAAAACTTGCACATTTTTATTTTCAGCTTCTATGACCTCAACGGCCGGAATCGCAAAAGCCATTGTTTTACCGGTACCAGTACTCGCTTGAGCAATCAAGTCAGAACCTCGTTTCAGTACAGGAATTGATTTTGCTTGAATGTCTGTTGCATCTGTAAAGCCGACTTGCTCTAATGCACTTAGTATCGACTCGTTTAAGCCAAAGCTATTAAATTTAATTACTTGTTTTTGGTTCATTGTTTGTCCTTTTAATCAACATGACATCAGGACAAAGCATTATCTTGAACTATAGCTGATTGAGTATATACACTAGCATGTTTTAGTATTTTCTGTGTCTAAATCTTTTTTTCTTGTAATAAACATCTCAGCTCCATAGGAACCACTATTATTATGTATGCCTTTAAACAAGTTAACCAAATGCACATTTGGCACATCTAGTCGTCTCGCCTTAAATAAAGCATTGTTTTGAGGATAAGCCTCGATATTTTTCCAGTACTCAGCAGGCGAGTCAGAAAGAATACAGCCCTCATCCTTGATAGTTTTTAAGATTTTCTGGTCAAAGTCATTTTCTTGGGCTGCTTTTTGCATATAAACATCAGACTGACCATTTAGTTGTTTCATATCATCCCTACCAAATGTAAATTCAGTAAATTGAATTGTTCTTTTTTTGGGGGTTTTATCACAAGGATGCTTCCAAAGAAAGCTGATGCTAGAGTCATTTTCATTGTACTCAAACTTTTCAATTCCCAGTGCTTCCAGCTCTATTAAGCATAGATAAGCCGGAGGTATGGATTCAAATAGAGGAACAGCCCAGTAATTATTTTCGCACTTGGATTCTTTTATTTGCTTAAGTGGGTAAAAGAGTTTTGTCTCTTCCTTTTGCAAAAAATTATTAATGGAATCACTTTGACTCGCTTTCTCTAAGGTGTAGAAAAAACTTGGTTGATATATTTGGTCTAAACCTTCAATCTTAGCTGCATTGGTTGCTAAAAGTGCAGAAGATATATCTGGCCCCATACAACCGTAGCGTGTAAAACTATTATTTTTTTGAGCATTAATATGTTTGTAGAGATTGATCAAATATGCAACACAGTCCTTTGAGTTCAGTCCATTTCTATAACTAGTTTCAGTGGCAGCAAGCTCATAATCATTTCTCACTTCCGGTGAGATAAAGGCTTGTATCCACTTACATAATTTGTCGATATTAGTGTCTTCTTGATAGCTTCCATCAGGCTTTTTAAGAGAGGCTGTAAAACCACAACTTAAATCAAAATAATCCAACTTAACATTAACTTTATTAGCTTCCTCAGGAAGATGTAAAAGCCTAGTCTGCACTTCCAATCCGTCTTTATCAAGCAAAACTTCTTCACGAACTGGTCTTTTAGACTCAGGACTTTTAAGCGGAGCTGGCCCCTCCGGATCAATAAATATACTATTCAATAAACCTTGAGGATCTGAAACTTTCTCGATACAAAGTCTATTTGATATTTCAGGGTGAATTATATTACCTCTAGGCATGCGATTATCTTACCATTGGCTGATTGATAAATATAAAGATCTCAAATCTAAAAATTATTTGAAAACACGCCCTTTATGCTTTAATAATGACTTAAATGCCTAATTTTTTAATTATTGGGCATGAAGAGAAAATATTCATGAAGTATGTCTTTGAAGTAAGTTGGGAAGTTTGTAATAAAGTTGGGGGTATTCATACAGTTATTGCAACCAAGGCTGGGGAAGCTATCAAAGCATACGGAGAAGCTTACCTCGCCCTCGGTCCAGATATAGGACAAAATGAAGAGTTTGAAGAGTGTTCAGATCCGTTTTTTGATTTAATCAAGCCTGCCATTGAACAAACTGGAATCCCAGTGAGAATGGGGCGATGGAAAATCCCAGCAAGGCCAAAAGTGATTTTAGTAGGTGGTTTTAAAGAGCGCTTCAATATTGAACGATTACTTCACGCCTTTTGGGAGCAATACGGAGTTGATTCTTATGAAGGAGGTTGGGACTATGTCGAGCCCGTTTTATTCTCAACTGCTTGCGCTGAAATCATAGAAGCTATTAGCTCTTCGGTAAAAAAAGATGGTGATAGCTTTGTTGGACATTTTCATGAATGGATGAGTGGAGCCGGGGTACTTTACCTAGAAAAAAACCAGCCACAAATAGGTACTGTATTATCGACACACGCGACTATGCTCGGCAGAGCCATGGCTCACCATAATCCATACTATTACCATGAGATGGAGCTAAGCTCTGAGACCACAAGCAAAGCCAATCAATATGGAGTAGAGGCGAAACATGCTATGGAAGCAAGTTCAGCTAAAGTTGCTGATTGCTTTACAACTGTAAGTGAAATTACTTCTCGTGAAGCACACTTGGTCTTAAAAGAAAAGCCAGACCTGGTTATTTACAATGGTCTTAATACTGCAGAGATACCCTTTGCTGAAGAAAAAGAACGTAGAGAAATCAAAAACAAAATTCTAGAAATCTCTTCTGAGTTTCTAGGTGAGAAACTGCCTGAAAATACTTTGCTGTGGATAAGCTCTGGAAGGTACGAGTACAAAAACAAAGGCTATGACATTATCATCGAGGCTTTATCCAAGCTTCGCGAGAACAAACAAAATGATTTACCACCTATCTTAATGCTGTTTTTAGTTGCTGCAGACCAGCAAACAGCTTCAAAAGAAAATTGGCAACAAGGTAATGAGAACTACAGACCAATTGCCATTTCCCCGGTGCATAATATAGACCATGACCCTGTCATCAATGCTTGCAAGCACTTTGGTTTAGATGAAAGATCGTTTCCGGTAAGAACCGTATTTTCTACACTCTATGTTGATGGTAACGATGGTATTTTCAATATCAAGTACAACGACATCTTAAAGAGTTGCGATCTCTCACTCTTTCCTTCTTT
>CAWUIS010000176.1:0-3858 GCA_963922625.1 uncultured Candidatus Melainabacteria bacterium
GTCAGAGTTTGGCAAACTATTCAATAATCACGCCAGCAACAGGCTCAAAATGATAAGTAACATTTTCTCTTTCAAGGCTATGCTCAAGTTTGCCTGAAATCTTGCTTGCTGTATCTATAAGTTTTGACAGGGCTATGTGTTTGCCACGAGATTGTGCTTGTTTTGCAGCCACCATGAGACGGTTTAGCGTCTGCATTGCTTTAAATTGTGAGTTGAATTCCATCATAGCTGCGATTACCTTGTCTTATCTATAAAATTCCCCTTTTATAAGCCAGCTGGCTAATATAAAGGCTTTAAAATTGAATAATTTGTATTACTAAAGACCTAGTACTCTTAGTGGATTTGATTCCGTTGCTTCGACTACTTGATTCACTGGAATCCCTGCCTTGATGGCATTTTGTGCATGAATACGTAGGCTTTTGAGCCCTCCCACCAGTTTACTGGGAGCTTGAGCAAAGTTTTCATAACAAACCATGTCACTTACAAGTATTAGTTTGTTTTTTTTCTTTTCGGCTAGTTTTTTTAGTAAATTTGGTTCTAGATGCAAATCATGATTGCTTGGCGACCCGGCGATTGCCATGCAATAAATATCATCTCTATAATATGCAGCAAAGCCTAAGCCTAGTAAATCAGGGCTAGTTTTTTTAGGGTCCAGCGCTGCTAAAAGATTTAATTCTTGCTCTGAAGTGCCGCGTTGATGAAAGCCTTCAATGACTTTCATTGCATTGCCCCAGTGCGTCACTAAACGGACTTTGTATTTATCAAAACATTCCATTGCATGCAAGAAGCTAGCATTAGAGTGCCCATAGCTGACTACTACTCCCCGGTCTTGAAGGAGTTTAGTCAGGCGGGCATCCTTATCAGCAAGCGGGCAGAGTGTCCATAATTTGATTAAGCCCGGGTATAAGCCGATAAGAGTATTGGCTTCAGAGCTAGCAAGCGCCTGAGCGTATTGTCTTGGGTGCACCCCCATTCTTGAGATCATGCCTCCTTCTTGGTGCACACCAAGAATATGAGCGCGTTTGTCAGCCCAAGCTTGTTCTTTATTTTCATTAAAAGATTTTTTGTAGCTGTAAATACGCCCAAGATTGTTTTCAGCAGATTCATAGCTATCTGTAATAAGGGTGGCTAGAAATTCTTTGATGCCTTCCTTATATAAATACTTACAAAGAGCATTGATTTGTGTGTTATCCGGTGTTTGCCAGAAGTTACAGCTGAAATCTTTTGTATAAAAACCATTAATTTGTAGATCAATCATCGACATTACATATTGTACAAAAAAGCCTTTTTGTGAGAATATTTATTGCTGTATAAAGGACTTTTGAATAAAAGGAATTAAAAACAAATGAAAAAAACACTAGTTTTACTTTTAATTACGCTTTTTGTAAGCTCACAAGCTGCTCAAGCATATAAGCTTCGTGCACTTAACGTACAAAACGCTTACATAGACACAGATAACCAAAATGAATTGAGAATCAATTTTGACTGGTTCCATGATAGAGGTGAGAGCGCTGGTACTATCTACAGACAAAACTCTTTCAACCTTCCAAGAATTGAGTACAGACACGGTATGCAACTCGGTGAGGATGGTCTTCCTGTAAGAGTTGGTTTTAGTGCTGGTTTGGGTCTTGGTGCTGATAGCTTAGAGACTAATGACATAGAAGCTTTCTCAAGATCAGCTTTTGGTTTCAATAACCTTGGTTTGACTTTAGAGGCTGCACTTGCTAACAGTGAGTCTGGAGCTTTGACTGCTTATATCAATCAAACTTTCCCACTTATTCATAGTGCTTCTATGAATTCGGTTGCTTTAAGACCAGTTAATGGTATCAATGCATATGGCTTCCAAACTGGTTTTGAGTATCAATTCCAAGTTATTAATTTTGGTGATAACACAGACCTTACTTGGTACGGTGATATTGGCTACAGATTTGATGTTCCAGAAAACGGTTCAACCCAACACTCATTTATTTACTACAATGAATTAGTACTTGATTTTGACGAAGGTTTTGGTATGTCTCTTGGCCTACTAGGAAACTCAGTTTATACAAGCGATATTGGTACTGATCTTAGATTGGTTCCTGGTTTGATTGCTTCTGTTGGTGATAACTCTCAGCTTAGAGTTGGCTTACCTTTTGGTATCAATGCTGATTCACCAGATATTGGTGTTCAAGCAAGTTTATTCTCAAGCTTCTAAGAAGACCTGGAATAAATACTTCTCAAGAAAAAGTCCAGGTCTTAGTGCCTGGACTTTTTTTTAACTTATTAGACCTGTTGAGAAAGGGTTTACTCTTTCTCAACAACTCTATTAAAATCAAAGATTTTTATGGTTTAATATGGTAATTTCAATACTTAGAAAAGGAGTTAGTTTATGAATACAACTAGTACATCCAGTGATTTAGAAGCTTTAACAACTGAGATACAGGTGCATCATCAAAAATTCCAGGCTGTTAAAAACGAAGTTCACAGGAAGATTATTGGACAAGAGACTTTTATCGAGAGACTTTTACTCGGTATTATTGCCGGTGGTCATATTCTTATAGAAGGTGTGCCAGGCCTTGCTAAAACAGAGACAGTAAAATGCCTTTCACAATGTGTGGGATTAGATTTTCAGCGTATTCAGTTCACACCTGATTTATTACCCGCTGATTTAATTGGTACAGAGATTTATCGTCCTAGCACCCATGAGTTTGAAACTAAAAAAGGTCCTTTATTTTCAAACTTGGTCTTAGCAGATGAAATTAACCGTGCTCCAGCTAAAGTACAGTCAGCATTACTTGAAGCAATGGCAGAAAAAACCATTACTATCGGTGAAAATAGCTTCAAGCTAGAAGAACCGTTTATTGTTTTAGCTACCCAAAACCCACTTGAGCAAGAAGGGACATATGCTTTGCCCGAAGCGCAGATGGATAGGTTTTTGATGAAGCTTAAAATCGATTACCCAAAACGAGATGAAGAAAAGAAAATCATGAATATGATGTCTAAAAAGCAGTCTGTATCTTTATCTCAGGTCATTAACACGGACGATATTTTTGCTGCTCGTAACTTGGTTGACAGGATCTATCTTGATGAGAAAGTGCAGGACTATATTATTGACATAGTCTTTGCTACACGTTCTGCTGAAGGAATAAAACCAATTAAGGAGCTAGATGGTTTGATCGAGTGTGGTGCTTCGCCGCGCGCTTCTATCTCGCTTGCTCTTGCAGCAAAGACCCATGCGTTTTTGTCAGGTAGAGCTTATGTCACTCCTCAAGATGTTAAGAACATTGGCTTTGATGTACTTAGGCAAAGAGTTCTTGTGAGCTTTGAGGCGGAAGCTGAAGACAAAACTAGCGATGATATTATTTCAATAATTTTCGATTCAATAGAGGTGCCATAAGGCTTATGCTGTCAGGGTCTCAAGATGTTAATTTCTGAAGAACTACTAGCAAAAATTAAAAAGATCCAGATTAAGAGTGATCGCATGGCAAGCGATATTCTTTCTGGAGAGTATAAATCTGCCTTCAAAGGTAAAGGTCTTAATTTTGACAATATACGTGAGTATCAATTTGGTGATGATATTCGTTTGATTGACTGGAAAGTAACAGCACGCATGCAGTCGCCGTATATCAGGCAGTACAAAGAAGAGCGTCAGCTTACCATTGTTGTTATAGTCGATCTTTCAGCTTCTAATAATTTTGGTACTCAAGATCTGAACAAAAAAGAAATGATCACTGAGATTGCTTCAGTTTTGGCTTCGCTTGCTATCAAGAGTAATGACAAAGTAGGCATGATGCTGGTTTCAGATCATATAGAAGCCTACGTAGCACCTAAACAAGGCAAAGCTCATATTTTTAAGCTCATCAAAGATCTATTAACTTT
>CAWUIS010000177.1:0-3847 GCA_963922625.1 uncultured Candidatus Melainabacteria bacterium
GAAGCTCTCGCTTTTATCTCATGGCAAGCTAATTCCTTTTACTTCATACGATAAATTAACAGCAAAGGTAGGTGAAACATGAAAACAGTACTTGTCATTGATGACTCTGAATTTATGCGTGACCGCCTGCGCGAAATCCTTGAGGGTCTAAAAGACTATGTAATCTTTGAAGCCGTCAATGGCAAAGAGGGCATAGAAAAATATAAAGAACAAAAACTTGATTTAGTTTTTTTGGATATCAATATGCCAGAGCAAAGTGGCAGAGACACACTGGTGCAAATTATAAATTTTAATCCTGAAGCCGAAGTCATCATGTGCTCGTGCATGGGACAAGACAATATTATTGCTGAGTGTATTGAAGAAGGCGCTCTGTTTTATCTACTAAAACCTTTTACCAGAGTAAACGTAGAAGAGGTTTTAAAAGAGTTGGTTTAAAAACACTTTTTTATTGTAATTTATTAATCTTGCTTAGAATTGTCTTTTGAAGGGACGTCACCTATGGCAGCTAAAATTTTCTTAGTAAGTTCAACAATAACATCCTGACTTAGTTTTCCCTCACCTTGATTAATTTTTTCAACTAAAGCTGCCATTCCACTGGGGTCATGTTGCTTCATAGCATCGGCGGTGACTTTAGCCAAATCTGCAATTTGCTTCCGAGTAAATTTAGGCACCTTAATCTCTTTTACTTCACCACCGCCTGGCTCTTGAATCCGAAATCCTTTAGGATTAGCAGTAACTAGACGCTTATCAGGAATAGGTGGTTGTGAAGTTATTTCTGGTGCCATAATAACAATAATATTAACTCTTTTGGCACTTACACGTCAAGTAATTAAAGCAAAAAAGCACTAATGGCTTCTTGTATTTTACTAGCATCTTTAGCACCAGCTTGAGCAAAATTTGGTCTTCCACCACCGCCACCACCGCAGATTTGAGCAGCTTTTTTGACAGCATTAGAAGCGTTGTAAGGTGAATTTTTGTCTTTAACCAGGTCTTGTGAAGCTGCTGCAATAAAAGCAACTTTCCCTGAACTGGCACTCGCTGCAAGAATAAAAGCTTTAGCGCCGCCAGCTTCAATCTTACTCAAGAGAGCTTCAACTAAAGTTTTTAATACTTCAGCTTCAAGCGCCTCGACAAAGAAATCAGTGCTATTAAAAACCAGAGTCTGAACGCCATCTTTGTCTTTTGCAGTAGCAAGAATCTCATCTGCTTTTTCAAGAGCAAGTTTACTTTGTTGTTTGAGCATGGCTTTAGCTTCGGCTTTGGCTTTTTCTTTGGCTTTTTCCTCTGCTATGCGCTGCGATTCTTTTTCCTCTCTCTCTTTAATAAAGTCATCAGCAAGTGAAGTTGCTAGCATCTTAATACGGCGCACACCAGCTGCAACAGAGCCTTCTGACACCATCACGACTTTTTCAATTTCTGCTGTGTTGGATACATGAGTACCACCACAAAGCTCGATAGAAGCCATTTCAGTATCATCACCCATAAACAGCACCCGCACTTCGTCTTCGTATTTTTCTTCAAAGAAACTAAGTGCACCAGCAGCCTCGGCTTCATCTAGCTGCATAATTTTGGTTTGAACCGGAAGAGCTTTTTTGATCCAAGCATTAATCAAGTCCTCAACTTGCTTTTGCTCATCTTTTGTAAGCCCACGATCCAGATTAAAATCAAAGCGAGTATATTCTGGTCCAACTTGCGAGCCCATCTGTTGCACCCCATCACCAAGCACTTTACGCAAAGCTGCTAAAAGCAAGTGCTCAGCACTATGATGAATACGTGATAACCTGCGGTTATCAGCATCAACCCGAGCTATAAGCTCATCGCCAAGCTTAATTTCCTCATCAGCTTTTATGCTGTGGACAAAAACCCCTTCGATTTTTTTGACATCAACAAGTTCAAAGTTGCCTAGATTGCCTTTATCAGCAAGTTGCCCTCCTGACTCGGCATAAAATGGGGATTTATCTAGGACAACCTTGATCCTGTCTTGATCTTGTGAAATTACCGCAATCACTTTTACCTTAGCTTCCAAACTATCGTAGCCAAGAAATTTAGTCTCACCACTCTCCTTTAAGATTTTGGCAATTTCAGAATTAGCTGAAACGGAAGTATCAAAGTTTCCTGAATTAGAAACTTCTGAGTGTTGCTTGCGCGCAGCATGATAGCCATCTTCATCAACTTTAATATGCTTTTCTTGAGCAATCTCACAAGTAAGCTCAAGAGGGAAACCATAAGTTGAATAAAGATCGAAGCTAAATTCTCCGTCAAGCACATCTCCTTTATTAAGTTCAGCAAGTTTATCGTTTAGCCTTTGTGAGCCATTTAAAATGGTTTTAGCAAATGCTTTCTCTTCACTCAGGCAGGTAGATTTTATACTATCGGAATTTTGTATGAGCTCTGGATAGGCAAAAGAGTAATTTTCTTTAATTTTATCGACAAAGTTATATAGGAACTCACCAGCTTCACCTTTTAACAAATATACAAAGCGAGCAGCTCTTCTTATAATCATTCTCAGCACATAACCCCGCCCTAGATTACTCGGTCTGATACCATCAGCAATCAAAAAACACAGACAGCGAAGATGATCTGCGATGATTTTTAAGTACAAATCTTTTTCTGGATCTTGTCCATATTTAAAGCCAAGCTCTCTTGCAAGCGAGCTTACAATATCAAAAAGCTCATTAGTTTCAAATGAGTTATTCACGCCTTGTAAAATCGTTGCGATTCTTTCTAGTCCTGCACCGGTATCGATATTTTTGTTTTCAAGGGCTGTAAATTTGCCATGCTCATCTTTATTGAGTTGCATGAAAACAAGATTCCAGATTTCTGTAAACCTAGAATCAAATTCTTCTTCGCTGATAGCACGGCGCTCATCATCACTAAAAACACTGGCTAGCTTACTTGAATCTTGAGACAAATCAAAATAGATTTCAGAGCAAGGACCACAAGGACCAGTAGCACCAGGAGGTCCCCAAAAATTATCCTTGCGGCTCATTTTCCAAATACGTGTTTGAGCTTCCTGCTCGCTAAAATCTTGTTTTAGGGTCTCAAGCCAATAGTCATAAGCTTCTTGATCAAAATCATTAAGCTCATCACCTTCAAAGACAGTGACATAAAGTTTTTCTTTGGGCATCTCAAGCTCTTCTGTGATAAAGCGCCACGCCATAGCAATAGCTTCTTTTTTGAAGTAATCACCAAAGGAAAAATTCCCCAGCATCTCAAAAAAACTATGGTGCCTATTGGTTCTACCGATATTTTCAAGATCACTGTCTTTGCCACCTACTCGCGCACATTTTTGCACAGTGACCGCTCGAGGAGGCTGGGGAGCTGGCTTTGTACCCATAAATATAGGCACAAACTGAACCATACCAGCTGCATTCAAAAGCAATGTCGGATTATCCGGGACCAAACTTGCTGACTTGATATGCTGATGCTGAAGTTCAACTTTTTGAGTAAAAAACTCAATCCATTTATCTCTAATTTCCTGACAACTTAATTTTTGCACTCTATCTATTTTAGCGCCTAGATGTTTTCATCAGAGAGCTGAGTTTGATTTTTTTCTTGTTCAATTTTACGTAGGCGCTCTCTTTCATTACGGCGCTTTTCTTGCTCTTCACGAATTTGTTTTTTAATTTTTTCAGGGGTTCGAGCTGAGGCCAGGTCTTCAAGGTTTTCGTACGCTTCAAACTCAAAATTACCAACTTTAACTTGCTCTAGTATCTGGTAAACCTCATCTTTATCCAAGGTTTCCTTCACAATCAATACCTGAGATACAGCCATCAGTTCTTTTTTATGATCAAGCAAGCATTGCTTGACTTCTTCATAAAGGCTCTGGATTAGTACTTGCACTTCT
>CAWUIS010000178.1:0-3823 GCA_963922625.1 uncultured Candidatus Melainabacteria bacterium
TGGCTGTGCCTTGGTTATTTGCTCTAAAGTAAATAGGCTCTTCAACTTCAATTACGATTCTTTGTCCTTTACGAGCGCCAGTAAAACTTTCTAGCGTTTCAAGGCTGCCAGGATTTGAGTCTGTGACATTAATATAATTAAAACCACCAACATTAATGCTTCTTATGCCTGCATCAATATCAATAGTGCTTGATTGAACGGAAACGGGTGTCTCTCCGTTGATATCTGCAACTCCAGCTTCACCCTGTGGTCCTGCTTCGCCTTGCGGTCCTGCTGGACCTTCAGGTCCCTGAGGTCCTTCTTCCCCTTGTTCTCCTTGTGGACCAGCAGGTCCCGCCAATCCGAGGTTTGCAAATGTATTTGGTATAGAAATGGTTTCTCTATCATCTAAGTCAAATAAATTTGTACTAGAAAAATTTGGATCATCAATAATAAGCATGGTGAATTTCTCTCTTTGCTCTTTTGCAATAATGCCACCCCAAACTTCAAAGCTCACCTTGGTATCGGCTGATACCACTGGAATACGTACATTTATTCTGTGCCTTCCTGTATCTGGTCTGGTTCTTCTATCAATTTCAAGTGGTATCTCAAGTACTGAACCATTTTCAGAATTGGTGACGCTTATTTGACATTGTGCAGGATTATTAATGCTGTGCATTTGTGGACTAACCACGTATTTTAAAATCCTGTTTTCTATATAAGTTGCAGGAATATTAGTCCTGATTTTTGCCTCAATAGGCGACAAGAATCCCAATAATACCAAGAATAAAACAAACATAATTTAGCCCAACAATATTTGCATTCCATCGTGTGCTGTATTTATGCTGGCCTAAATAGGCTAGATATTACTTTTTTTTAGAATATTTTTTCTTGAATTTGTCTATTCTACCTGCAGTATCAATGATTTTATTAGTACCAGCGTAAAACGGATGGCAGCTGCTGCAAATCTCAACCCTAAGTGAGTCTAAGGTAGTTTCAATTTCAAATTCAGCACCACATACACAAGATGCGGTAATAACTTTTGCTTCTGGATGGATGCCTTGTTTCATAAGATATACAAATATAGCATGACAGTCAGATTAAAAGCTGTTGATTACTTAAATTTTGGTAAATTTGGCTCGACTTCAGATGTTTTATTAGCAAGCTGTAGAACTAGATCTTGTTTTTCGATCAGGTCTTCGTAGTCTTTTAGCTGTTCGTTGAGTTTTTTGTTTAAATCAAGTAATCTGTGCATCTCGTCATAGAGATTTTTTAGTTCTTTTTCTCTTTCTGAAAGTTGCCAATTAAGTTTTTGTGTCTCGAATTGCTTTTCTTCAAGCTCTTTGTTTAAGAGGTCTATTTCTGCTTTAGCTTTGTTGTCAAAGTCAGCTACTTTAAATTGAATAAAATCTTTAGTCTGATTATAGTCTACATTCCAAAGGCCATCAAAGCCGAGTAAATCTGTCTCATCAAAGCTATGAAACGACTCTGAACCATCTCCAAGTGACATAAAAAAATTGTAGTTCATAAACATGTATCTGGCAAAGAGAGCATTTTCTGTTAGAATTTCAGAATTGCTATGGATGAAGAAAAAGTAAACGAGACTCCTAGCCCAAAGACTCGCAAAACCTCTAGAACTACCAGAAAAACCAAGATAGTGGATGAAGATAATTTGCCTGTATTGGCAAAGGAATCTAGCACTGATTTTCAAATTTCACTTGAAAAAATCCAACAGGAGCTAGTTGCAATTGCTGAAAGACAAAAGTCAGGTGTTTCAGCAGAATTTAATGCCTTGATGGATGGCTACGTTAACAAAGCTAATGAGAGCCAGACTTATAAAGCTAAGTTTGACCATCTTGATGAGCTTCATGAAGAGCTCAAGCTGGATTACAAAAACCAAAGAGAAGATTTTAAAAAACTCAAATCTGAGCTAGAAGCTTCTCAAGAAGCTTTGCGTATGTCAGAAACAGACTTGCAGCGTATTAAAAGAGAGCAGGAGAATCTTAAACTTAGCTACGAAGAAAAAGTATCAACCTTAGTTGAAGAAAAAGAAAAGTTCAAGCAAAAAGCAAAAGAACTTAGCCTTGAAAAAGAAAAAGCGAACCAAGATTTCAACAATATCAAATCAGATTTGCTCGAGCAAAAATATAAAGCCAAACAACTCGAGCAAGAGATGCAAGTTGAAGTTGAGTCATCAAAAAGAAATACTAGAGAAACTAACAAAATTATCGACGAACTCAAAGAAAAATTAGATTTGAGAACACGAGAAGTTGAATACAAAGACGCACTTCTCAATCAGCTTATCAAGCAGGTTTCAGTGGATGATAGTTCGCTGACAGGTGTGTCAACAACCGCCTTTAATGACTCGAGTCAAATGCAACCATTAAAACCACTTGTAAAACCTGAAACAAGTAAACCTAAGCTTGAGTTGAGACTAGATGAAGATGAGCTAGAAGATCCTAGGATGGATGGATCGAGTTGGGGAGCCTTTAGAAAATAAGTGGGCTTTATTGCTTACCCACCCAGCAAGCATTCTACTGATTCTGAGCAGATATTTTTTATTGGTAGTGCTGAAAATTTTTGCAAAATTAACGCTAAGTCGGTAGAGCTTTTTGATAACGGTAATTTTGCTCCTATTTTTGAGCTGGTGATGGGACTAAACCATTTTAATCTTGAGCTTGATGGAGAAAAACAGGAATTTTTGATTGAAAGAACTGCTGCATTAAGCAAAAGAGAGCACTGTTTTCAGGAATTAAAATCAAAAGATTCGCAATTAAATTTCAAGAAAATTTGTATTGATCCAGGACATGGTGGAAGTCAGCTTGGAACCTGTTCACCTAAAGGTGTATACGAAAAAGACTTGAACCTTGATATAGCTCTTCGCTTAAATCTTGAAAATGATTTTGTGCTGACCCGAAGCAGTGATATTGATATTTCATTGCAGCAAAGAGTCCAAATAGCGGAGGATGCAAACTGTGATTTTTTTGTCTCTATTCATCACAACGCCATTCCTGATTACTTAAATCCTCTTGAGCATCAAGGGGTTTCTGTGCATTATTACTACGACGAATATCTGGCTTTAGCTGAAAATTGTTCCAGCTTTTTGTCACAAGCATTAGGGCTTTATAATAATGGTGCCATAAAGCAGAACTTGCATGTACTAAGAGAGAATAAATCAATACCAGCATTACTTTTTGAGCTGGGTTATTTGATACATCCGCTTGAATCAGAACTGATTTCAAGTGAAAAACACATTAATCTGCTAGTTAAAACCTTAAAAGAACTGTTTAAAAGCCTAGGCTCACACTGATTTGAGATATATTTATACTGGTTATAGCTTAACTAGAAAATTTATGTTTATGGATAATAATGATTTCGACACGATTATTATTGGCTCTGGTATCTCAGGCTTGAGTCTAGCTTTGAAGCTGGCAAAGCAAAATCAAAACGCTTTTATAGCTTCTAAAGAAGCGATTACTGAAGGTTCTAGCAAGTATGCCCAAGGTGGCGTTGCAGTCTATAGCCCAGAAAATACTGAGGACAATCTTGAGAGTCATATTCAGGATACTTTGGACTCAGGCAAAGGCATTTGTAATGAAGCTGTAGTTCAAGAAATTTTGTCAAAGGGCTGGTCTCAGATTCAAGAGCTGCGTAAACTGGGACTTGAGTTTGATAAGGGCTTTAATATTGAAGGCTCGCATAGCTACAGTCGGGTCATGCACGTGGCTGATGGTACAGGTAGGGCTATTTTAAAGCCTCTTGTGGACCATGCTTCGCGCCAGTCTAATATTTCTATATCTCAAGGTAGCGAGCTTATAAGCTTGATTAAATCAGGTACTCGAGT
>CAWUIS010000179.1:0-3819 GCA_963922625.1 uncultured Candidatus Melainabacteria bacterium
TCCCAGAAAAAAATTCGTTTTAATGCTTTAGCTCAAGCTTATAAACAAGCTTTAGTAAGCTTGCCAAAGCGGCAAGCTAATTCAAATTTTTCTAGATCGCCGCTTTCTTACCAAGAATTAAATCAGCTAGCAAAGCAAATGATCCAAGAATTTAAAGATTTAAGCGATGAGAAATTTTGGCAGAGCTATTGGCGTTTATTAGAGAAAGCAAAGTCAGAAAACCCTGGTTTTGATTACAACCCAATCTTTGAAAAAGAACATATCAATTTTGCAATTCGTAACGCGTTTTATGGCTACTTTGGATTGATCGCTCTGGTGCCAAGGCTCTACAAAAAGCAATTTCATAGAGAAATTGACCCTAATGAGTACTATAAAGCCTGCCTTGGCACCAGATCCTTGATCTACCATTTGAGTAAATTTCATTTTGATGTTTTTAGAGCATTCATCTACGCCACAGCTAATATCTCAGAAGGAGTGAATTCAAACTTGCACGTTTTTGATACTAAATTTTTTGATTTTAATGAGGCATTGGAAATGCAGCTGAATACAGAAGCCAGGGCTGCAATCAAAGCTCAGACAGAAAAACTAGCCCAGAGAAATAAATTAAGAATCGAAGAGCCAACATTAGGTTGTCCTGCTCTTTTAGTTCTTGATGAGAGTGGTAATGATCTTATTGATCTTTGTTTTGATTGGTCTTTGAATTCGCTCGGTCTACAAAGCGTTTGATCTTAACAAAAGTAAGTACAAAGCCAATAACTGCAAAGCCAATAATTGAGTAACTAAGCCAATCAGCACCTGGGTATTTACTCTCAAGAAACTTACCAAGCCAGTAGCCTAAAAATACACTGGCTGGTATTACATACGCAATATCAAACAACTGCCACATTTTAAAATTCAGTGAAGTACTTCAGCAAGTGCTTAAGTTTTACGTACAACTCCTTTGACGATACCTTGGATTTTTAAATCATCTTTGCTTGGATCTAGCATGATAGGCTCCATTGTAGGATTTTCAGGTTGTAGACGAATAGCATCTTCCTCTTTGAAAAATCTTTTCAAGGTTGCAGCTTCGTTGTTTACGAATGCAACAACAATCTCTCCATTGCGAGCTTGTTCACGAGGCTCTATTAAAACCAAATCACCATCAGA
Source organism: uncultured Candidatus Melainabacteria bacterium (assembly GCA_963922625.1). Lineage (GTDB taxonomy): Bacteria > Cyanobacteriota > Vampirovibrionia > LMEP-6097 > LMEP-6097 > CAWUIS01. The sequence goes on from CAWUIS010000179.1 coordinate 1,147, forward strand.
AATCAGAGCATCCACCATGCTTTCACCTTTGACTTTGAGTGCGTAACAACCATCAGGAAAAAAAGTATCAAGTTCAAGATACTCATCTGCTCTATCTGCAACTGCTAAAGGCTGACCAGCAGCGATTTTACCCATGATAGGAATTTGTGTGCGCTCAATGCTAGAGTCAAATTCTGAGCGTTTATTGGAGTCATTATCAAGCTTGCCGTTGAAATAAGGTGACTTCTCGATATTTGGGAATTTACCCCGGCAGTGTTCTAGTACCTCATCATCAACTATGCGAACAGAGCGTGCAGCGCCGGTATTCCAGCTAACAGCCCCTTTTTTACGAAGAGCAGTCATGTGATATTGCAGTGTGCCCTTAGTGATGCCCATCTCGGCTGCGATCTCATCAAGAGTAGGAGGATAGTTAAATTGAAATGTCAGCTTATAAATTACTTCAGCTGTTTCTTCTTGTTTGGGAGATAGTGATGTGCCTAGTACTTTGTTCATAATTTGGTCCTTATTCCTTATACATCAATAGACTCTTCTTACATAAAAAAGATCCATAGATTTATAATACCATAGATATGTAAGTGTTATTTGCTTTAAGTAATCACTTTGATTACGCAAAAACTTTAATAATTTTAAGTCCTTTTAGTAGTTATATTTTTCTGGTGCTTTTGTGTATAGATTCAAGCCGGAAAACTTTGTCAATTGCGCTTTATGATGAAGCTCGAGCTGTATTTATCTTGGAGAAAACATACCATGAGAAATCCTCAGCACTGATTGCCCTTTTGAAGCAAAGCTTTGATGAGCATGAAATTGAGTTAAAGTCTCTTAGCAAGATTATTTGTTCTATTGGTCCGGGCTCTTTTACAGGCATTAGGACTGGACTTAGTATCGCCAAGACTTTAGCAGCTCAGCTTAATTTAGAGATCTTTGCAGTAAATAATTTTGAGCTTTTGCGCTTTGAGGCTCAAGACTTCACTAAAGCAATTTGTATGCTTGCTGGTAAAAATGACTACTATATATCTCTTGATCGTGATTATAAAAATCCGCAGACTAATTTTTTCTCTTTTGAAAAACAAGACTTAGTAATATCTGAGTTTGCAAGAGACAATACAGCAAGTCTGCTCTTGCAATATTTTTTGAGCGAGGATGCCATCGACATGAAAAGCCAGGATTCAGTTGAACCTTACTATCTCAGGGAGCCAAGTATTGGAAAAAAAGCAAATAGCAAAGTCTGATCTAAATCTGGCTGATGAGCTACTCGAGCAAGGCCGTTTTGAAGAAGCTCAGCATCATTATCAAAGTCTGGGCTTATATGCTCAAGCTGGTTTTGCAGCAATTTTAAACCAAGACCTGGACTTGGCTTTTAAGCTTTATCAAGAAGCACCTTTATCACCAGCTAAGCGTTGGGGGCTTTTTCTTTATGACTTTTTTTCTAACCCGAATCGCTCTATCCCGAGCCCTGGCTTTTTAAGTTGTAGGCTCTTTTTTGAGGCTACCATGGGCTATATTTTCAAATTTGAAATTAAAGAATGGCGTCAAATTATCATCAAGAACAAGGAATCCTTGAAAGTGATTTATCCAGATCTTGAAAAAGAGCTGAAAAGAGCTGAAACTCTCAGCTGCTAGACCTAGTGAGCCTAGCTAAATAGCCTAAAAAGACTATCCAGGTACCAAGCCTATGGCGGGAACAATTAAACTATGGATATTAATGGATTAAGATCATCAGAAATTTTCACCCAGCTGCAAGGACTTGCTGGTAGTGATATGGCTGAAGCGATCAAGTCAAAAGTCCAAGATGCTATCCAAGAAAAAGTTTCCGGGGGGATTCTTGGTGATGAAATCGATTTAGGTTCGTTTGATTCGGTAAAAGAATTGATAGCTGAGGTTAAAGATTCTAAAAGATCAGGACTGGTTGATCAGTTGAGAGAAAAGTTTTTGAGCGGTGATTTGGATTTTAGTTCAGGACAAATTGCTGATGCCATGATGTCAGATGGTAGTTTGGAAGCTTTATTAATTTAACTAAGGAAAGAGTAAGATGAAATATCTAGTTGAATTACTAGAAAAAGAAACTAAAGTTTATGAAGACTACCTGGGGCTTGCAGTCCAGAAAAAACAGGCATTAATCGATAACGATATTGAAATTCTTGATGGTATTACCAGTCAAGAAAAAGAACTATCGACAAAAGTTTTAGCTTTGGAAGCTGCGCGCGTGGAATTTTTACGCGAGCAAGGCTACTCGAGCGATATTACAATGGATGAACTTCTACCACGGATTGCTGATGATCAAGATTTGGTCAAGACTGCGGATAATTTGAAAAATGTTTTAACAGAGTGTAAGAAATTCAATGATTCTAATATGGCTCTTTTGAAGCAATCTTCAAATTATATAAATCATATGATTAAAGTTTTTACCTCAAATCTAAACAAGGGTCGTCAGCCTGCAACATACTCAAGACACGGAATGAAAAAATTTGAGTCAGGTAAATTAGCTGACATGCAAGGTTAGGATTAACGCCCTATGATGACAATAGTATTTTTAGTATTAGTCGCAGTTTGCGTCTTTGGTGGCTTCATACTTGAAGGTGGTCCGATTATGGCTATCATTTCGGTATGGCAGGAGTACATCATTATTTTTGGTGGTGGTACCGCGATTTTCTTAGCTATGATGCCGCAGAAAAT
>CAWUIS010000180.1:0-3782 GCA_963922625.1 uncultured Candidatus Melainabacteria bacterium
AGAGTCCATGTTCTAGAGATATAAACATACTAGACTCTGAGCTGGTCGGTGAGATAGTCAATTATGCTGGTACGGACATGGTTTTAATTGAATGCAAGCTTGAAGGAGATCTGAAGAATCAAATTAATGCTTCTGCTAATATACAAGGCTCTGATGTGGACCGCATTGAAAATATGGGTGGGGGTATAAAAGTTGTAAGTGGTGACATAGATAGAGTCATGAATCAGGATAGTGGGGATGCTGATCTTTTCACTTCACAAATTCGTGTCGCTCATAACCCAGATGGTGATCTAACATTGTTCAATGCGGATGCTGAAGCTTCAGCTACACAGCAGCCTGAGATAACGGTAATAGTAGATAAAAATAGAACTACTAACACCATTAACAAAGATTCCTTTGTCAAGGGCATGTTGAATGAGTTCTTAAATTCTAAATGCTAAAAGCGTTATCGCCATAGAAAAGATCATCTTCTGTTTCTAGTATATCTACTGTCATATAACCAGTAACATGATCTCTTTCCGCTTTTTCATAAAGCTGAATTTTTTTAGCGTCTGCTGACTCTCTTTTACCATCTAGGGCCTTAACTTCAAGATTTGCAAAAATATCCTGGATAGCTTCGTTGGTTCTTTGATCACCAATTCTTTCTTGAACATTTCTACCTATAGCCTGGTTTTTCTGGGCAGCAGTTTTAAGAGCTTGCTTGATTTGTTTTCCAGCAAGTTTTTTAATACCTTGAGGAGCCTGTTTATTTAGTCCTTGCTGAGTAGCACCTTGAATTGCTGCTCCGTGGATACGCGGCTCTTTTTTAGCTGATGTCGTGATTCGATTAGTCATGGCTATGTATACCTAATAAGGCAGATATACATACCTACAACAAGATGTTTAAGCCACAGTTAAGGCTTTTCAGATATTTTGTCTGTATTTAAATAGCTTCTCAGCACCTGAGGTACTTTAATAGAGCCATCTTCTTCCTGGTAATTTTCTAAAATTGCCGCCAGGCATCGGCCAATTGCTAATCCCGAACCATTAATGGTATGAACCAACTCAGCTTTAGCCTTAGCTTCTCTTTTGAAACGAATCTGTGCGCGTCTTGCTTGAAAATCACCAAAGTTACTACAGCTAGAAATTTCTCTATATTTGTTTTGACCTGGAAACCAGACTTCTAGGTCATAGCATTTTTGTGCTGCAAAGCCCATGTCACCGCTACACAAAAGCATTTTACGGTAAGGTAGCTCGAGGGCTTGTAAAATACTTTCTGCATGCCCGCAAAGCTTTTCGTGTTCAGCCTCACTGTCTTCAGGTTTGCAGATTTTTACAAGTTCAACTTTGTTGAACTGATGTTGCCTGATAATGCCTCTAGTATCCTTTGAGGCAGCTCCAGCTTCAGACCTGAAATTAGGTGTATAAGCACAGACGCTAATTGGTAATTGCTCTGAGTCAAGAATCTCATCTCGGTAAATATTTGTCAAAGGTACTTCAGCAGTAGGTATGAGATACAAATCCTCTCCTTCGATTTTATAAAGATCTTCAGAAAATTTTGGTAGCTGGCTAGTGCCGTATAAAGATTCTTTGTTCACTATAATTGGTGGAAGAGTCTCGCTGTAACCGTTTTCAGCAGCTTTATCGAGCATGAAATTGATAAGTGCTCTTTCTAGCTTTGCTCCCCAGCTCCGCATTAAAGTGAACCTGCTTTTAGCAATTTTGACTCCTCTTTCAAAATCAAGCATGCCAAGTTCTCTGCCAAGTTCATCGTGCTCTTTGATAGCAAAATTGAACTTCGGGATTTCACCCCAAGTGCTGATTTCTTGGTTGTCTTTTTCATCTTTGCCTTCTGGTATGTTTTCTGCTGGCAGATTAGGAATACCAGCTAGTATTGAATTTTGCTGTGTGAATAAAATAGGCTCGTTGTCAGCAATGGCTTTCATTTTCTCTTTGATTTGAGCTAGCTCAGCCATCTCACTATCAGCATTTTCGCCTTTAGATTTTTTTGCACCAACGGCTTTTGAAAGACTGTTTCTTTGGGCTTCAAGCTCTTGTTTGATTTGCAACTCTTCACGGTGTTTTTTGTCGATCTCTATAACTTCATCTATGAGATCAAGCCAAGATTCATTTCTCTTTTTAAGTCGATCTTTTACTTTTTCAGGCTCTTTGCGGATTTGTTTTATATCAATCATTTTGTATTATTATAGTCTGTCATCTAGATGCGTAACTATCGATTCACTATTTCTCAACAGGATAAAATTTTAAACTCTCAGCTTGAGATCTATAATCCAGAGTTGATACATCAAATCAAAAATGTTTTGCGGCTGAAACCTGGTGCTATAGAGTCAATTAGCTTTATTGATGGTTCAAAACTAGTTAGGCAAGTAAGCTTAGTCTCTCTTGAAAATGATTGTGTGAAATTTCATATTGAAGATAGTTTTGAATCTAAAAAAGAGCTTAAAACTGATGTTTGTTTTTATATACCTTTGATAAAAAATGAAGCCATGGCATTTATGCTACGTAAGCTCTGTGAGCTTGGAGTGCAGCAGCTACAACCTGTGATTTTTTCAAGAGTTCAAAAACAAAATCTAGACTCTTTTTTAAAACAAAAAAAACGCTACTTGAAAATTATCCAAGAAGCTACCGAACAGTGTGAGGGAGCTGTTTTTACTGAGCTTTTTGATCCCATTAAATTTTCAGAACTAAACCAAGTTAAAGGCTTAAGTATTTTTGCATCAGAAAGAATGGCGCATGAAGAAATTAGTTTTGATCATAAACTTGCATTGATGAGTGAGCTTGAGTCTAAGAAAATCTGCTCTTTGTTAGTAGGACCTGAAGGTGGTCTAACAGACGAGGAAGTTGCAGTTTTGCAGGCTTTAAAGTTTCAAGCTTGCTCTTTGGGTAGAAGATTACTGAAAGCAGAGACGGCTGCTATTACTTTATTTTCGAGCTTGAACATTAACTAGATTTAATTCAAGCCTTAAATTAATCATAACCACCTAGACCAATAAGACTAGTACCGATAGCTTTATAGACCTTCTGCACTAGGAGCTTCGGTAAGATCATAAATTAAGTGAAATTGGGGTTTGAGCTTAATTTAGGTTTCCAAGGGGGTGGGAATATGTACGACGCGGACTTTCAAGTAGGAGATTACTTAGATCCAGGTTTATTACTAGAGAGATTTCTATCAGATTGCCAGGCACTATCTGATGAAATGAAAGGAGATGATTATAGTTTCTCCTATATGGCTGATACCATTGCAGCAATTTATTATTACCGAGAATATAACTCTTGTGAGGAGTTTATTAAAGAAAACTCTGAGTACATTGACGAAGAGAGATCAGAGTGGGTTAAGTATATGTGGCGCACTTTGGATACTATGACAGACGAGCAAAGAGCTGATGTCATTATCGAATCGCTGTCTCAGATGCCAGCGACGGTAGATAGTTAATTACATTGTTTTTTAGCTCTTCAAAGCTAGCTGCTTTGGTGTTAAAACCAGCAGCGCGAGCATGACCGCCGCCATTAAGCTGGCTGGCAATTACACTACAATCAATATCAGGGTTAGCACTTCGCAGGCTACCTTTAAATGAGCCATCTTTATCGTCTTCACGAAGATAGATACACATATCGATATCTTTGATACGCATGATGTGATCGACGATTTCGTCAGTATCTTCGTCTTTGGCGCCTAGATCGTCTAGTTCTTGTTTGGTGGTAACGGTGTAGGCGATGGTGAGTTTACCGGTATTGATTAGCTCAAGCTTGGATAGAGCATGTCCAATGATTTTAACTGCTCG
>CAWUIS010000181.1:0-3776 GCA_963922625.1 uncultured Candidatus Melainabacteria bacterium
ATAATTCTAGTGTTTTCAGGCACAAGGGTATTGCTACAGATGATTCCCGTGAGATCAGGCAACTTGGTGTTGAATATTTTGGAGATGACGAGACAGTTAGTGACAAAAAAATCTTGAGCTTATTTATTGAAAGTATCGAGGTGCTTGCTTTGGAGGACTATACAGTTTCAATAACGCATGCATCTATTTGGCATAAGATTTTTGAGATTTATGGTGGCAAACAAGCTCAAGAGCTCTATGACCTAATTTTGAAAGGTGATTTGATTAGTCTTAAACAAGAGCTTGAGCAAGTGAAACCATTACAAGTTTTATTAGAAGCAAAGTCTGTAGAAGATGTTGAGAAAGCTCTTGAACTAGATTTATCTCACTTAAAATCTTTACTAGCTATTAGTGACAAAATCAAATTTGAACCTCTACAGTGCCCTGATCTTGAGCTTTACACAGGAGTGCATTTTAATCTTTGTATACCAGGTCAAGGCAAATTACTTGCTATTGGTGGTCGCTACGATAAGCTTTGCCAGGACTTTGGCGCTAATATGGCTGCTATTGGTTTTGCTTTTTATTTGCCACGTTTGATGGCTTACTTGGATAAAGGAAGCCAGAAAAAAGTCCTTAAAATCGCTGTCTCTAAAGGTACTTTACTGGATGGTGCTGTTGAGTTTATTGATGGGCTTGGTATTGATTTTAATCTAGGCTTTTCTAAGCGTCGACTAATACATCAATCTCCCTCACCTTTTACTGAATTTGATGAGGTCAATATACTTAAAGTTAGAGGTCATGATGTGCCAACCTATGTTGAACATGGAGCTGCAGATCTTGGTATTGTTGGTTTAGATACTGTTATTGATTCTGGGGTTGATGTCGTTGATTTGAATGATCTGGATTATGGTCATTGTCGTCTTTGTGTTTGTGCTGTCAAAGGTAAGTATAAATCTATTGCTGACTTACCTAGCTACACTAGAGTTGCAACAACCTTTCCAAATATAAGCAAAGACTTTTTTACCAGAAAAGGAATCGAGCTTGAGCTTATTCATCTTTATGGTTCGGTGGAGCTGGGCCCTTTGACAGAGCTAAGTGATGTTATTGTCGATTTGGTGGCAACGGGTAAAACACTTGAAGAAAATAATCTTGAGATTATTGAAGAGATCATGGATTGTAGTGCTCACTTGATCGCTAACAAAGCCAGCTTTAAGCTGTACAAAAATTTATTTTTAGAGAAATTTGCATAAGCTATAATCAGCGCCATGAATAAAAAAGAAGTTTTATTAGCGAGTCTCAGACAAAGAAAATGTTTGAAAGTGATTGCTGGTATCAATAATTTTGATATCAATAAAGTTAGCAAAATGGCTAGTGTGTCTGAAAAAGCACAAGCTACTTGTATCGATATTGCTGCTGATGAGAATATCATCCAAAGAGTCAAAGCTATTGTAAACAGATCTGCTATTGTTGTCTCGGCTTTGTTGCCTTCAAAACTTGCAATGGCACAAGAACTTGGAGCTGATGTTCTTGAGCTTGGGAATTTTGATGAGCTTTATGAAAAAGGCATATTTTACTCTGCAGCAGAAGTATATGAGTTAGCAAAAGAAATTATCCAAATCAGAAAAACACAAACTTTGGTTTCAATTACAGTCCCTGGGCATCTTCCTGTAGCAGAGCAAGTTGATCTTGCACAAAAACTTGAAGACTTAGGTGTTGATATTCTCCAGACAGAAGGTTCTGCTTTAGTGACTGCTCGAAGCGCTGGTGCTCTTGGACAAATAGAGAAAGTTCGCTTGACTTTAGCAAATACAATGGAGATTGCAAAATCAACAAATAAGGCTTTTGTACTTACAGCTTCTGGAATCAGCCCAGATACAGTTAAGCTTGCTCTAGCTGCTGGTGCTCATGGTGTTGGTGTTGGTAGTTATATCAATAAGTTGGATACAGATATTGGTATGCTTGCTGCTATTAAAGCTTTACAGTCATCTTTAGGTATTCATGATCTTAATAAGCGAGCTGTTTTAAGCCAAGCTTAAGAGCTTACTTTATATTGAAAGGCTTTCATTGCTAAAGAAAATTGATAACTATATAGTTTCAGAATTCTGGCTCCCTTTTGTTAGTGGTGCTGGAATTATTACAGGTGTTTGGCTTGGCATAGACAAGTTTAAAGAGGTGTTTAAGCTTTTAGCAAAATCTGGTGCTAGTTTTAGCACTGGTCTTGTGATACTAGGGCTTGAGATTCCTCATATACTTTCTATAACTATTCCTATCAGTGTTTTACTTGCAGCCTTTCTCACATTCCAGCGGCTCTCAAGCCAATCAGAAATTATTGCAATGAGAGCAGCTGGGACGAGTTTTGCTCGCATGATGCAACCAGTGATCCTAGTGGGTTTGATTGCGATGTCGGTGAGCTTTTCTTTGTCTGAGTTTGTAGTGCCTTATACAACTCCTTTTGCCAAGAAAGTTTATATGCTCGCACTTTATAACGACCCCATTGCTAAAAAGTCGGTTAATGGTTTTAGTTACTTTGAAAAAGATCAAGATGGTAGTATCCAAAGAATTTTCTATGTGAAAAAACTCAAGAATGATATTCTCAAAAACATTGTTATTCTTGATTTTTCTAAGAAAAAAACAACCATGGTGCACACTGCACGAGAGGGTGCCTGGGATCCAGCTAAGGGAGGCTGGATGCTTTTTGATGGAACAAGTAGCTTTATAAAATCCGAAAAGCCTAAACAAGTTAAATTTGATAACCCAGAAGATTTTGGTGAAGATTCCATGCACCTAGTGTCAAATTTCAAGGAGACTTTGATACCTAGTGGTGTGAATCCAAACGAGCTTCTCAAAAAGATTTCTAAGGTAAGAGATATGAATTTCCTTGCTCTAAAAAACCTGATAGATAGCCATGAAAAAAATGGTATTCATACTGATAATTTGGATGACATGAAAACAAAATTCTTTAATAAATTTGCTTATCCTATTTCTTGTGTTTTTGTTGCTCTTATTGGTGCTTGTCTTGGTATCAGCTCAAGGCGCAGGCAGGTTACTTGGGGCTATATAGCTCTTGGCATGGTGGTTTTTGTTTTTTATATGTCACAAACCATGTTTGATTCTTTTGGTAGCTCTGGGCGCATTGAACCGGCTATTGCTGTATGGATTCCAAATTTAATTTTATCTTTAATTGCATTGATGAGCTTTAGCTACCGCGCAGCTCGTTAAGTACTTGACATTGATATTTGAAGATGTTAATCTCGATGCCGTGCCCGTGTCAAATAATACTCATGGATTAATCGATTTTATGCGAAAAATGTATAAAGATGGCAGAGATGGTGTTTTGTATATTACTGGATATGACGAACCCGTTGCAGGTAATGATCCAAGTAATGGTTCAAAACAACTTCTTTTAACCCATGATCCTAGAGAGGAATCTGTCTCACTTTGTAAGCCTAAAGCATTAGTCCGTAATCCCAAAAACAGGGATAAGGACTTAGAAATGATTATACAGCGTTATACTCAAGGTCGTGGTGGTCAAGGTGTTAAAATAATAGATGGTGTTACCAGAGCCGTTGAGTCTTCTGAAGCTAAGCATGTGATGATTTTAAATTCTAAGCTAGATGGCATAACGAAAGTCGGTGATGGTGACATGATTATCATGGGCTCTAAGATTTCAGGTCCTGTGAGTATAGAAGGGGATGGTAATGTCTTTATTTATAATTCTGAGCTGTGCCGAGGTCTTTTGAAGAGCAATAAAGGTAATGTTTATGTCTTAGATTCAGAACTTTCAGGAATTAGCAGTG
>CAWUIS010000182.1:0-3772 GCA_963922625.1 uncultured Candidatus Melainabacteria bacterium
TTTTTGATTGTTTGAAAATAACTTTTAAACCATTATCTAGCTGGAATTCATGGAAATCACCAATAGCCTTGGTGTGCTTTAAAGCAGGCTTTTGCCAAATTTTTAAGCCCCGCCCTCCTGTGATCTTATCAAGACCAGCATAAATCACCTGGCTGATGCGTTGAACAAGGCCAGGTGCTTTGACTTGTTGCCAAAGATTGCTGATTGAATTTATGATATTCATTTAATATTACGCAAAGAAATACGTATTAATATTTTAGCAAATCTAGAGCCAGTCTAGTAGTATGCCTTCACGAATGCTATTACCACAGAAAACAAAGTTCTCGGTTTTTATTAAATCCATCAATTCATCGAGTAAAACGGCAGAATAATACATAGTCAAAGATTCCGGCTTGGCTTTGAGGTTTCTTTCTTTAAGAATTATCAATTCACGCATTTCCTTGCGGTTTAGCGAGTATTTATAGACTTCTTCTATGCTTCCTTGGGTTAGCTTCATATGTAACTTAGCTAGACGACGGAATTGCCCGCCACACATATAAATATTTTGGTAGTCGATTTTAGAGAGCCATTTTACTTTTTTCAGCCTATCTTTTATTTGGCTACGAAGATGATCAATACCTTCGCTTGCAAAATCGGCTAAAACCTGGTGTCCTAATCTTAAAGATTCAATTGCTTGGGGTCTTGAGCTGGTGACATGAGCAAATTCTAGGCTACCGCCTCCCAAGTCCAAAACTAAGCCTGATAGGTTACCAATCTCCATCAAGGTTCCACGAACAGCAAGCTTGGCTTCTTTTTGAGTGCTTATAATTTCGATTCTAGTTTTAAGAATTTCTTGTGCCGGTTCAATAAACTCCGCAGCGTTTTTTGCTTGCCTCATAGCTGATGTTGCAACGGCCTTGATTGTATATAAACTAAAACCTTTCAGCTTTGTAGCAAGTTCTTTGCAGTACTTAAGGGCACGCTCAATAGTTGCGGTAGAGAATTTATTGTTTTTGCTTAGTCCTTTGGCAAAACGACAATCAAATTTGTCTTTGTAAATTAGACTATAACTGCCTTGATCAATAATATAGACATTGGTACGAATTGAGTTTGAGCCAATATCTATTACACAAATCAGTTTACAGTGGTCATCGCGCCTTGTCATAAACGAAAAGATATTTTATCTCAGTTCTGTTAATCTGTGGAGACTCCAGAGAGGCTTTGATGCTCCATAAAGTATTTCTGAGCGCTGAAACTCTGACCATCCGCTTTTTGATAAAGCCCATCGCTTTGTAGCAACCACGATTGGTCAACATCCTCAAAAGATTTCTGCATTACTTCACGGCAGACTTGAGTACTGACGGTTTTGTTTTCAAGTTCTACCATCAATTCAACCCTGCGCATAAAACTTCTTTGCATCCAATCAGAAGAAGAAATAAATACTCGAGCTTGCGCTGAAGGTAATTCTTGACCATTTGCAAAACAAAAAATTCTTGAGTGTTCTAGAAAGCGGCCCACAATACTTTTGACTGTGATATTTTCAGAAAGCCCTTCAATACCTGCTTTTAAAACACAAATGCCACGAATGATTAGATCAATTTTAACGCCAGCTTGAGAGGCAGCATAAAGCCTATCAACCATATAAGGATCTTGTAGCGAGTTCATTTTTGCCCAGATTTGAGCTGGTTTGCCAGCTTTGGCATTGTCAATTTCCTGCTTAATTAATTCAACTAATTTTTGCTCCATATTGATTGGAGTGATGTAAAGTTTTTTGAGACCTTTTGGCTCGGCTGAACTGGTGAGGTAATTGAAAATTTTCAAACTATCCTTACCCACATCATCATCACAAGTGAAAAGAGATAGGTCTGTGTAAACTCTTGCTGTGTCAGGGTTATAGTTGCCTGTGCCAATATGTGTATAAATTTTATTTTCACCGTTTTCCCGGCGTACCACTGAGGAAATTTTGCTGTGAGTTTTCATCTTGACAAAACCATAGCTAACTTGGACTCCAGCAATATCCAGTGCTTCAAAGAGTTTAAGGTTCGCTTCTTCATCGAAGCGAGCTTTAAGTTCAATGACAGCAGTCACTTCTTTGCCTTTTGCTGCTGCAAGAATCAAAGCTTTAACGATGGGCGAATGTGAATTAGTACGGTAAAGCGTTTGTTTGATAGCAATGACATCATCATCTGCTGCAGCTTGACCCAAAAAACCAATAACAGGATCGTAGCTTTCATAGGGATGATGAAGAATAATGTCTTTGGCCCTAATCGATGCAAAATAGTCTAAGCTGTGGCTTTCAACCCTTGGTGGGAAACGAGGTTGATACTTCTCATAGAGTAAATCTGGTCGTTTAATTTTTGTAAGTTCGTCTAACTCTGAATAATTCAAAAGACCATCCAGGCAGAAAATATCCTCAGGGTCTAAGTCTAGTTTTTTAGTTACAAAGTCGAGCAATTCAGTGCTTGTTGTTTTGTTAGTGAATAATCTAATGACATCGCCGTACTTTCTTTGCCTGACAGCATCGCGGTAAAAATCAAGTAGTTCTTCATCATCATCGATTTCAAGGTCGCTATCAATTTTGATATCTCCATCTTTAATAATGTGAAACAAAGCTTGATCGTCAATTTGAAATCCAGGAAAAAGCTCATCAATGTAGTGGCTGACTAAAACTTCAAGCGGGATAAAGACTCTATCTCTAGCTTCTAAATTAATAAAACGCGGTAGTTTTTTAGGCTGAGTTACCACTGCATTGATTTCATGTTTGTCTTTTTTTAGTTTGAATACAAGTGTGAAACTGTCATTAGGTAGTAGAGGTAGACTCTGATCTTCGTTGAGATAAAAAGGCGTGAGTAGAGGAAAAACTTGCTCGTGAAAATAGCTGTTCAGCCACTCAAGCTCATGATCGTTTAAAGCACCTAAGTCTCCAAATATATAAATTTTTTCTTTGGCCAAATCTTTTTCTAATTTCTGCCAGCTTGCAAATTGCAGCTCAAACATGGTGGCAACACGCTTACGGATTCTTTCAAGTTGTTGCTGAGCACTTAAACCATCAATAGATTTTTTTTTGCTGTTGCTCCAGATCTTACGCTTGAGGCCAGCAACTCTTACCATATAAAACTCGTCTAAATTCTTGTCTGAAATTGACAAAAAACGTACCTGTTCTAGCAGTGGATGTTCAGAATTGCTAGCTTCAAGAAGTACTCTATGGTTAAATTCGAGCCATGATAGTTCACGGTTTAAGTAATCCATATATATATTATAAGGTAGTGTCGTCGTTTGGCGGCCCTTAAATAAAGCGATACAACAGCTTTAAGCTAGGGAAAGCCTATGCTTCTTTTATTGTGTTAGTCAGATATTTTATTGGGTAAAAGGTACTATAGCCAAAAGAGAGGCAAGATTAATATGAGTAGATTAAAACAATGTCCAATGTGTAAGAGTATCGTAGCGATGCTTACTTCCTATGGAGTTTGTGCAGACTGTATTGATGAAGACGATAAGCTGTTTGCTAAAGTAAAATCTTCAATCGGTTTTGGACAAAAATTATTACCTGATGAATTAGCAGCTAAAACTGGAGTTGACATTAAGCATATAAATAGATGGGTCAACGCTGGACGTTTTGTTTAAATACTATTTGTAAATAACCTGTTTCTTAGTTTTTTAAATGGCATAAATAAACTTATAGCTCTTACAATCATAAAAATACTTATTGCAAGCCAGAGACCGTGATTTCCCATGACTGTTGGTAATACACTGATAGCTATGGCGTATATTATAAAAGAAATTATCATCATAT
>CAWUIS010000183.1:0-3709 GCA_963922625.1 uncultured Candidatus Melainabacteria bacterium
CCTCCAGAAATTGCTCCACCAATAAGACCTGATAAAGCACCACCAGCGGCACCAGCAGCAGTAGCTTTGGCAAAGTTGCCGGTTCTGCTACCTTCGGCTTTTAGTTGGTAGTTTGCCTTGTCAACAGATGCCGACAAAGGAATACGTTTACCCTGAGGAGTAACAATATTGGTTAGCCGTAAATCTAATTCTGCTGGTTTACCACCCCTGCCAGCAGGGCTGACAGCAACTACAGTACCTTCTACTCTTGAGCCACTGGGTGCAACAACAGTGCCACCAGCATAAATTGGACCTGAGAGATTAGCACTGAAAGTCTGACCAACTTGCGAAAACTGAGAACCTAAAGCCTGGTTTAAACTCACATTTACCGGGGTCCCCGCTGGGACATAACTAACACTGCCTTGATACGCAGCAAAAACCGGTAAATTTAACAAAACCGAAAAAACGAAAACCAGAACTCTATTACTCATTTTGATACCTTCTTCTTTGTACGATCTAACTAAGATTTTCCTTCTTAGCCTACTGACTATATTTTAACCAGCTAATTGAGGTTTGAGTTGATTAATCATAATTGCAAGTGTCGAAACATCAACTGACTCTCTGTAACCAGCAATAATCACTAGGTAATGACGAGGAAGCCTTGTTATATGCAGTACACCTTTCTCTGTGAGTAAGATCGTGGTTTCTAAATTACCCAAAGATCTCTGATCCGAGATCATAGTACGAATAGCTTTGGTTAAATTAGCAGCATTAATGCTCGCTGGCATTTCTTTTTCAAGCAGTTCAAATTCAGTATCTAGACAAAGGTAACCATCAACTCCCCTGATGCCAAGAACATTTTCTTTAAGAAAACTTTCTTCTGTTTCTTCAGCCATCGCTTTTTTCAACCTCTAAATCTTCAATCTCAAGCCATGGTTCTCCCAGAGCTACGGCATAGACTTTCGCTTTAATTGAAACTTTATCTCCATGATCGATAGAGATAGACTCTTTTTTAAATTCTTCTAAAGAAGCAGAGAGTTTAAGCTCAACCAGGGGAATTTCTTTTTGGTCAGGTCTTGATAAAACCAGACCAATGTAGTCTTTAGAGCTGCGTTCAGCAGGTTTATAATCAAGCGATAGGGTTGAAAAAGAATAAAAATTACCTTCGATGAGAATTTTTTTGTTAAGAAATTTTTTTGGCTGCGAAATTAAATCTGCAAGCTTGGTGGGCTCTTCACACTTGTTTTTACGCGCTGAAGAGCTATGTGTATAAGCTAAACACAAAAGCACTGCTAAAATTATCTTAAAAGGTCTGGTCCTTATCACTTTCACTATCATACAATAGAAAAGCATATAGATGATTAACCAAGAAGATTTAGAAAGAATCAAACAAGCAAATTCAATCATTAACAGAGCTTCAAGAAGACTTGGATTTAGGCCACTTTATATCAATAGCTCTAATCACATTACTGCCAAGCCTAAAAACCGACTTGGAGAAATTGCAAAGCAACTAAAAAAGACGGCAACTAATTTTCCTAAAAACCCTCCTCCATTAACTCAAAAAATATCTTTGAAGGAGAGTAAACCCAATAAGCAAGGGATTTCATTGGGTTCAGCAGTAACTAGCATTATTGCTTTGCTGATTGTTTTTGTAATTGTATTTTCGGTAAACCCTGTTGACATCAGCAAAGAAATTATTGATAAATTTCAGCAAAAGAAAGAGGCCATCATTCCAGTGCAAGCTCAGTCCAATACCGCTTTTGATTCTGGTTTGATTATCACCAGTGGTATTTATGCAAAAAAATCTGTCGCCCAAAAAAAACTCAAAGAACTTAAAGACAGATTAGGAGTTCCTCTTAAGTTAGTACAAGTTGATGATTTCTTTACAATTCAAATTGGACCGAGTTACGACAAGCACGAGGATGCTTTACTGGTCTTTGACGAACTTTCACGCTATTCAGTTGGCAGTTTATCCATAAGGTTCCGCTAATCATCACAGAGTGACATGAACATAGGCTAGAATAATAACGATGTTGAACGATATTCAAAACAATTTCTTTTTGAGAAGACTACATTCTTTGAGTGGTATTTTACCTATCGGTGGTTTTCTATTTTTTCACCTCTTTGCAAATTCAACCGCTCTGGTTAGTGCAGAGAGCTATAACGCTGTAATTGATTTTCTGAGAGGCTTGCCTTTTGTTGAATATATCGAATGGCTAGTTTTGTTTATTCCAATTGGCTTTCACGCTATCTATGGTGTGATGATTAATGCTACCGCTAAGCCGAATCAATTTAAATATTCTCACTGGGATAATTGGAGATATTTCTTACAAAGAGCAACAGGTGCTGTTGCTATGGTCTACATCCTCTATCACATTATTCAGTTCAAGACTGTTGAAGAGCTAGATTATGACTATATTGCCGTAACTCTTGCTGGCACTCAAACAATTCCTGGCCTGCCTGAACTACCCTTGTTAAATCCATTTAGTATCTATTGGTTCTATATACTTTCTCTTTTAGCTATTGTTTATCACTTCTCAAATGGAATTTGGAGCTTTTGTATCACTTGGGGTATTACGGTAGGTAAAAAATCTCAAATCATGGTTGGCTTAGCTTCTGTCGGTGTTTTCTTTGTCTTAATGGCAATGGGAGTTTTGACCGTGAATCATTTGGCTGATGCTGGTAAAGCCTTAGCTAACTAAGCTGCTTTATCTATCATTGTCTGAGCGGCTTTGGCCATTTCACCGTAGACTTGCATATCTAGTAGACTCATTTTTTTGAACTCACCTGAGTATGCATGGAAGCCTTTTTGTTGCCTGATACTCAAGCCATCTCTTACTGTACTTGCAATTGAGGCTAGCTCTTCCATTTTGGATTTGAGTTGTTCTAGCTTATTGAGCTTTTCTTCTTGCTTGGATTTTTCATCAATGCCGAGCCGCTCTTCAGTTTCTTCTTTTTCTTCAATCTTTTCTCTTTCTTCGGCCATTTTTTTATCGTGCTCGCTTAATTGCTCAAGAAACTCTCCGGTGGACTTGTGCTTGATTAGTTCAGGTAAAGCATCTGAGCTTTCCTCACTGTGAGCAATTTCAGCCATTTCAGTAAAAACTTTGGCAATTTCTAGAGGGGTTTGCACAGCACTAGTGGATATACTTACGCTATCAAGAGCAGATACCGGTCTAAAAGAGCGAACTTTAACGCTGTCTGGGTTGTATATGAACTTATTGACTCCAGTTGATGAAGAGGAGCTATAGACAGTATTAAAGCTGGTAGGGGAAATTAACACTTTGCCATTTGAGAAGAAGCTTATAAACTTTTATCGGCAATTTTATTAATAACTTTAGCTGTTATAACTGTGACTTCCAGTCTAATTCTGGAATAAACTCAGCTTTGGACCAGAGTTCTTCAAGGTTGTAAAATTCGCGTGATTCATGATTGATGACATGGACAATAAAATCAACATAGTCAAGCAAAAACCAAGTATCGCCGTATTTGCCCTCTTTGTGTTCGGGCTCGATACCCATTTTGGATAGGCTATCTTCAATGTGTCTAGAAATTGCTTTTAATTGAGGTGCTGTTTCAGCGGAAGTGATAATGACGTAGTCTGCAATATCAGCTGCGATTCTTGAAATATCCAAAACCTCAGTATCGTTAGCTTTTTTGTCTTCGCAGAGATTAGCGACAAAAAAGACTAGGTCTTTGGTATCTGTTATTGCTTCCGTAAATAAATTTG
>CAWUIS010000184.1:0-3703 GCA_963922625.1 uncultured Candidatus Melainabacteria bacterium
GTTTTATAGATTATTTCCTCCCAAGTCTGCCCTTTATCCTTCAAAGCCCCCTTCATAACATCTGTAAGAAGTGATCCTGTTAAAATCTTGGCTGTATTTTTGACAATATCAGAGTAAATACCAAACCAAAAGCTTTCATCCTGCCTGCCTTGCTTAATATTCTCTGACTGATTGGAGTTAAAAGAAGCATTATTGGCCTGATTTTGGCCAGGTGCTGCTAAGGAACCTGTATTACTAAAGGCCCCCGGCGAAGTCGAAGACTGCGGGTTTGGTTGATATGAAGTAGTCAGCACTTATTTGTAACCAATTGATGCAATTACTATTATATATTAACGCTTTAGCTATTTGCTCAAATTCAATGAACGCACTAGGGTAAAACCTCAACCTAGTGGCTTTAAGCGTCTTCTTAGTAATTCATCTTCTTTAGCTCCAACTTGAGATGGTTCTAAGGATAAAAGCTCTTGCAATTCAGATATGCGTTCCTCTTCAGCCAAATAAATTATGCGCCGGTTGATTTCACGGGTGAAATCCCTACCAAGCTGAAAATTACTGCTAAGACCCAGTCTTTCAATAATCCCCTGAGCCTTTCTTCTTCTTTCAACAGCAGCATTGACCTTTCCAACAGTCGTTTTTAAATTTTCTGCAAATTTTTCAGCGTCTTTATTAGTCTGAGTGATTAAGTTATAAACATCCCCAGGGGTCTCAAGTAATTTCTTGAATAAGAGCGACCAGGTGGATTGATCTGAGCTTGCAAATTCTGCCATAAACCCTGGGTCTGGATTATCCCTAAGCTTAGCTTCTTCAGTTCGAATATCACCTGCGTACATATGAGAAATACGCGGATCATACATACCCAAGATTAAACCAATAGGATAGAAAGCAAGTTTATACAGAGGCTTCAAAGCCATAGTCAGAAAATCTGACATTGGTTTCCAAATCTTGAAAGCCAGATATTTCCATTCTTTAGGGATTCTATCCTCTTCTGAGACATTCATAACTGGCGTTGATAAAAATGTAGCTGGAATTTCAGCCAGCATACGGTAGGTCATTGCCAAGAAAGCACCATTACCAGGAAGGAATTTTGCAGTATAAGAACCTAATGCATCACAACAGAACTGTACAAAAGGCACTAGTGTTTTGGAAGCTACGCTGACCCTAAAGCATTCATCAAAATTCTTTCCGGCTGATGGATGTGCAGCAACACCTTGCTGTAACATAGTCGAGAATAATCTGCCTAAAGAAGTTATAGCGACGGTTAGAGCGGCCCTTGGGATACTACGCGCTTTTTCGAAACCAAATGATGCCGTGTGTTTAGGCAAGAAAGCTGAAGCAGCATAAGCAGCACCAATAAAACCAGTAAGCCGTGTTGCATCAAGCTCATAATTTGATTTCAAAGGCTTTGGTATACCATCACTATCAAATAAAAACCTTCGATCTCCACCTTTTCTATTAATAACTTCTCCTTCAAAATCTTTTTGTACTTTTCCATCTTTAAGGCCAATAAGAAAACCAAAAAACTTTTCTGCAACAGGCTTGATATTGTTTTTAAAAGCTCTGGAAAATTTTCTACTGATTTGTAAAAATGGTGGGTCACGTTTTTCAATTTCAGCTTTAATGTGCTGCTCTTTTTCACTTTTAACATTCTCTCTTGCTGCTTTACCCTGAGTACTAAAGTCTTTTGTTGCACTTCTCCAAAGCCATGCCATAGGGTTGACAACAAGCTGAGCACATAGCTCTGGCATGATGTAAGGTATTTTGAAACCAAAAATTTTATTATTGCCATTAAAAACCCTAATCGTCCAAGCGGCAAGAGTATCAGAACTAATTCGGGGAAAAAACTTATCCATGAAGCTTTTGTAAACAACTTCTTGAGCTGTTTGCTTACGGTCTTGCAAGGTGCTCCCTAAGATATCCGTGATTAAAGTACCAGTCAAAATCTTGGGCACATTCTTGAAAAAGTCAAAAAACATTCCCTGTAAAAAAGACTCTTCAGCAGGTAGTGAATTCCCGGAATCTGTTAGTAACAAGTTATTAGAATTGCCTGAAGGATTTAAGGTAGAAGACTCTACACCACTAAAGGTCACTGGCGAGAATTGATACTCAGGTCTTGGTTGAGTTGGAACTGCTTGCACTTATTTGCAACCGATTGATACACGATAATTATATATTAACGCTTTGCATTTTTCAGAGTTTTCTTCTGCAAAACTTCCATCAAGCAAAGCAAAATTAAGAATCTTTATTAAAATGTTGATAGGAAAATTGTGGGTCTAAAACCTCGCCCCCAACCCTTACTTGTGGATGAGTATCTACGCTTAAAACCTTACCTATAACCTTAAAATCTGAGCCTGGATTCTCCACGCTTGCCACCAGTTCGTAATCCTCCCCTCCATAAAGAGCCATATTGATGTCAATATGATCATCCATAGGAATTAATTCTGGACTAATCTCAATATCTACATTACTTTGCTTAGCAATCTCAATTAAGGACATTGCAAGCCCGTCACTTGCATCAATCAATGCCCCACGCTCATTAGCTTTCAATAAACTTTGCGATTCTTTTAGCCTAGGAACTGGTCTTAAATGATAAGGCTTATCAAGTTCTAGCTTGTTTTTAAAATAATTATGGCTATTACCGAATTTACCAGTAACACAAATGAGATCTCCAGGCTGAGCCTGACTTCTCAGGAAATCTTGCTTGGGTGCTTGCCCGAGCACAGTCACTGAAATTGCGCTAAGTGACTTACTAGAGCAAATATCCCCTCCGATAATTTTTAAGTTACCGTGTTTTTGTGCGCAATCATTCATGCCTTGATAAAACTGCCTCAGCCAGGTTTCTTTATCAGCTATTTTTTCACTCAAAGATAGTCCCACCAACGCAAAGAGTGGCTTACCAGCCATAGCTGCAATGTCAGAAATATTGACAGCTAAAGCTTTCCAGCCAATATCCTCAGGGCTAAAATAGCTTAAGTCAAAATGCGTAGCTTCAACAAAATTATCAAGGCAAGCTAGTAATTTAGCATCGCCAAATTCCATAATTGCACAATCATCACCAATATAATTCTTAGCTTTGTCACAAATCTCTTGGATGATATTTATAAGCTTGGCTTCCATCGTATATACTTTCTAGCATGAGAGCTATATATCCTGGTAGCTTTGACCCTGTCACTCTCGGACATTTGGATATCATTTGCCGGGCTGCCAAAATTTGTGACAGCTTGACAATCCTAGTCTCTGAGAATCCCGCAAAAAACAATCGTTTGCCCGTTGACCTGCGCGTCAAACTCATAGAAGAGCTAGTTTCTCATTTAGAGAATGTCAATATCTCGACCTGGTCAGGCTTGACTGCTGACTACGCCAAGAAAAACAACTTTGATCTCATCATTCGTGGCTTGCGTGGCGCTTCAGATTTTGAAAGTGAGCTTGAAATGTCCCAAGTAAACTCAGCACTCAATGGCATCCAGACTGTTTTTCTAATGACCAGTCCAGAGTATTCTTTTATAAGATCATCTCGAGTTTGGGAGCTCATGGAATTTGGTGGAGATTTCACACACTTTGTCCCTGCTAATGTTGCTGAGCGTCTTCGTAACTTTTAGAATCGATTTTTCAAGAGAAATCATGATAAGATAAATATTAAATGGATATATACGAGAAGATTGATGAGATTGGTGAGTACATCGAACAAGCAAAAGTTTTACCAGTTATC
>CAWUIS010000185.1:0-3692 GCA_963922625.1 uncultured Candidatus Melainabacteria bacterium
AGGATTTTTCCAAGTACCCACCCCATACTAAAACCAACCAACAAGCCAACAAAGATTTTGACCAAAAAGTTGTAAATAAATAAAACAATAGTAGTTTCACTGGAAGCCAAAATCAGCTCTAATACACCAATAGCGACAAAAGCTCCTAAGGCATCAGAAAGAATCGCTTCACTCATCAGAATAGTTGCGATGTCTTTTTTGATCCGCATCCTTTGCAAAATAGGGTTGATGACAGTCGGTCCTGTAATACTCATAAAAGCACCGAAAAGAGCGCTTAGTGCCCATGAAACTCCAAGTAGATAATGAATAGCAACTGTAGAGCCAGCAATAATAATGACAAAACCTAAGCTCAGCAAGTTGCGGATTGATTGGTTGACTTCTTTAAAGGAGTCAACATCAAGACTAAGCCCACCCTCAAATAGAATCAAAGCAACTGCTAACGACACCAGTACTTCTAAGCCATCCCCCATAGTATGTGGCTGAATTAAGTTTAAGACCTCAGGACCCAAAATGACACCTGCAGTCATTAGTAAAAAAATACTAGGTAGGCGTATCTTCTCGGCAAAAACTTGCATAGCAATGCCTGCAACAATTGCAAGGGTTATGCTCTGAGTTAGAATTTGTGCTTCCATTGAGGCTCTTTTGTCTTTTAACTATTATACTGCCTGCATTTTTAAAAATGCAGCAATAAATTCATCGATTTCGCCATCCAAAACAGCTTGAGTATCCCGGGTTTCATATTTAGTGCGGGCATCTTTTACTCTACCCTCGTCTAGTACATAAGACCGGATGGCATTGCCCCAAGAAGGTAGGACAGTTTCTCCTTTCAAGTTAGCCATTTTTTGACGTTGCTCTTCTTCTTGTACGGCAAGTAATTTTGATCTTAATAAGTCCAAAGCTTTTTCTTTGTTTTGTGCCTGGCTTCTTTGCTGTGTACATTTAACCACAATGCCAGAAGGTATATGTTTGACCCGAACTGCTGTTTCTACTTTATTGACATTTTGCCCGCCGGCACCTCCTGAGCGCATAGTCGAAATATCCAAGTCTTTGTTATCAAGTTCAATTACCTTGGAGATATCGGCAACCAAAGGTGTCACCTCAAGCCCAGCAAAACTTGTCTGCCTACTATCGGCAGAAGATTTAAAAGGAGATTTACGCACGAGCCGATGCACCCCTTTTTCAGCAGAAAGATAGCCATAAGCAAAAGGACCAGAAATTTTCAGGCTGGCTGATTTGATACCCGCTTCTTCACCATCGGATCTTTCTAGTAACTCCACAGAATAGCTTTTTATATTTTCAGCCCAGCGAGAATACATCCTCAAAAGCATTTCTGCCCAATCTTGAGCATCAGTACCTCCAGCACCAGCATTTATCGTGATGATGGCGTCTGATTTGTCATAGTCACCAGAAAGCATACGCTCGAATTCAAAAGCCTGAAATTCTTTGACAAGCTGGTCATGATCTTCTTGTATTGTCTCTAGGTAGGTCTGTTTTTCAGCAGCATCGTTTTCTTCAGCAGCCAGCTCTTCTAAATCTTTTAGATCTTGAAGACGGTTTTGCCAACTAGTAAATTTTTCCAGTTCTTGTTTTTTGTAATTAAGAAGCTTTGATTTTGCTTGTGCATTATCCTGGTCATCCCAAAAACCTGGGGCTGACATTAATGCTTCTAAATCTTTGATTTCAGCTTGAATATTTTCAAGGTCAAAGATACTCCTTCAGACTTGAATAGTGCTGATCAAGATCTTCAAGGCTATAATTAAGCTCTTCGTTCATGCCTCAAATTTAACACATGCGTATCAATAAATACTTGGCATCAATAGGTATCGCTTCTCGCAGAGAGGTTGATCGCCTCATTGACAAGCAAGAAATCTTTATCAACAAAGAAATTGCAAAGCTTGGACAAGAGCTTGAGCCTGGAGACATTATCGAAGTTTTTGATAATGAAATAAGCTTTTGTCTAAGTGAGCAGATCGAAAAATTCTACTTAGCTTATAACAAACCAGTGGGGATCATATCGAGCTGCAGTAATGAGCCTAACAATATTATTGATGCTATTAATTTCGAGCATAGAGTTTTTCCAATAGGTCGCCTGGATAAAGAATCTAGAGGTTTGATTTTGCTTAGTAACGACGGAGCTCTTTGCCATAAATTAACTCATCCAAGTTTTGCTCACGAAAAAGAATACGAAGTTGAATGTCAAAATGATCTGAGCCCTGAAGACCTTGCTAAATTGGGAGCTGGACTTGAGATTGAAATTGAAAATAGTAGAAAGCTTATTGAAAAAGTCATTACGCAAAAAGCCCAAATTGAGCGCATAAATCCTAAGAAATTTAGAATAATTCTTAAGCAAGGTTACAAAAGACAGATACGTTTAATGGTGAAATCTCTTGCTAATAGGGTGATTGATCTATATCGAGTACGTATAGACAATGTTAATTTATCAAGACTAAATTTGCCAGAAGGAGAGTACAAGAGGTTAAAATATGAAGAGTTTTTTGCCTAATGACTAAGAGTTTTCCGCCCAATTTTATAGCTAAATTACTAATTTTAATCTTGGTGTTAGCTCTTGCTGTACCTTTTGCTTTTAAATTCAGCTTGCCTTTTATTAACCGAGCTATGGGGGCACCGGATTTAAGCATACTTGAGGATTATCAGCCAATCGGTAGCATTGAAATCTATGACTACAAAGACAATTTTGTCGGAGTTTTACAAGGCAAAGAAGATAGGCAAGTTGTTAAACTCTCGCAGATCTCAGACTATGCAGCACAAGCGGTGCTTGCTGCCGAAGACAGTGATTTTTTTCAGCATAATGGCTTTAGTGGTTTTTCTATTTTTCGTGCTCTAGTTGCCAATATCAAAGCCGGAAAAGTGGTTCAAGGTGGTAGTACCATTTCCCAGCAAATGGTCAAAAACCTTTTTATCAAAGAGGACGACCGTTATAAAAGAACTATTAGTAGGAAAATTTTAGAGCTTTTAATTGCTTTTGAAGTTGAGAGCAAATATTCCAAAGAAAAAATTCTTGAGATCTATCTCAACCAAGTTTATTTTGGAAACCTTGCTTACGGTATCGAAAGAGCGGCACAAAGGTACTTTAGTAAGCCCGCTGCCAAGCTCAATATCCAAGAAGCAGCTTATTTGGCAGGCTTGTTGACAGCACCTAGTTATCTATCTAAAAACTTGGACCCAGCTTTAAAAAGGCAAAGATACGTACTCAAAGGCATGTACGAAAACGGCTATATCAGCAAAGAAGATTATGAAAAAGCCTCTAAAGCCAAATTGGTTTTCAAAGAATCAAAAGGTAATCTTTCAACTTTTCCTTATTACTTTAGTTACGTTGAACACGAACTTGCAAAGCGTTTTACTCGAGAAGATCTCAAATCTATTGGACTTAAAGTCTATACTGGGCTTGATCCTAGCGCTCAAAAACTAGCTAAACAAAACCTTGAACTGGGTGTTAAAAATGCTGCAGCTGGAATCAACCAAGGAGCGCTTGTGACTATAGACGTGCCGAGTGCAGAAATTAGAGCGCTAGTTGGTGGGGTTGGAAATTTCTGGCAGTTTCAATACAATAGAGCCACTAATATTCATACTCTGGGTAGTGCTTTTAAGCCCTTTGTTTATCTCACAGCCTTTATCAAAGGGATTATCGACCCTAGCACTGTTATTGAAGATGAAGAGATAGAGATCAAGGA
>CAWUIS010000186.1:0-3684 GCA_963922625.1 uncultured Candidatus Melainabacteria bacterium
TGCTCTTCCGATCTTTGATGACGATTTTTTCTGATTTAGCTATAGTTGCAAGGTAGTGAAGTATACCTGTTGCTGGCGACATTGGGTATGCAGAGTAAAGCTTCAAGCCACCTGCAGCAAGTCCCATACCAAAAGCATCGTTACCAGTCATAAACATCTTGGCAACACCAGTACCTTTAAGCTCAGCAAGTTCAGCTTTAACATTAGCTTCTACCCAATCAGTACCTAGCTTGAAAATGCCTTGGTTAAGCTCTACTACTTGATCACCTTTTTTACTAAATCTGTGTTTGATGATGTCAAGAGGGATTTGTGTGTCTAGTTTAAGGGTTTTGATTAGAGCACCAGAGAGCATGGTGTTGATCATGATTGGAGCTACTCCAGTAAAGCCAGCTGCTTCCACCATTTCTTTGAAATTCAAACCGTAGAAATTCACATCAGATCTAATAGACTCGATGTCTTCTTTTTTGATGGTTCCTGCGTTATAAAAAATTGTTGCTCCAGTTTTAGCATCTGGCACATGCACAGCTGGAGAGGTTTTGTTGAAAAGTAATAAAACTTCTGGCTCATCAGTGTGGCAAAGTTGTTTATCAGGACCAATTGCCATTTGTAACCAAACATGCCCGCCTCTAATTGCAGACTGGAAAGAGTTGTAAGCCAAAACATGTAAGCCCATGCGTGAGCAAGTCCTTCCTAACATTTCACCGGTTGAAGCGATACCATCACCTGCAGCACCTGCGATACGAACTATTACTCTGTTTTTGTTTGCCATAAATTAAATCATTTACATTCTACACTACGCTCAGCATAGCTTGCCTGATGACTATAATTTTTAATTTTTGCAAACCCTTATTTAGAGAGGGATTCCTCAAACTGTAATACAGTACTTTTGGCTTTATGATCTTCTGCCGTTTCTTTATCACCAATTTTCATATAGAAAATCGAGAGATTAGTTTGCGCCATGATGTTTTTGGGGTTGATCATTTCAAGTTGGTGCATTACTCCAATAGCCTCTTTGAATTTTTCTTGTTTAGCAAGCATGACTCCTAAGGATTCATAGGCATCTTCAAATTTAGGGTTTTCCTTCAAGGCTTTTTTAAGTAGCTCAATGGCGGGATCTAAATCTGCGGGGCTTGGAGCTGCTGCAAAAATTTGCAAAGCTTCATCTAGGTATGATTCTGCTCTTTCTTCTCTTTTTCGCATTCCAAGATTCTTAAATTTAGATACAGGCTCCTGACCAGGGTAGCAGCCCTTGTCAAAGCTTATATATTTTTCAAAAATTTTTTTCTCAGGGTGGTTTTGGTTGAGTTGAATAATCGACTCTTGCTCTTGAAAATTGTCTATTTCAGCATTCTCTGGAGTCTCTTTTTGTTCGAGTTTAAAATCAATATCTTCAATGATTGCAAATTTTTCTAAGTGGCTTTTGAGCTCTTGTTCGTTATCGCAATAAACTTCAATGGCATTTTCAGACTGGATTAGGTAAGCTAAAGAAATAATTTTGGCCTGTGGATTGAGAAAAGCACTGTAGTTGTTTTCAAGTGTATTTGATGCTTGCCTTTCAATAAAATCTATTGCATCTTTACCGCTAACTATAATTGCCATATTTTAAAATACTGAAAAACTATCCCCGCAACCACAAGTATTGGTCGCATTTGGATTTTTAAAATCAAAGCCCTTGCCAGTCAGACCATCATCAAAATCAACAATCATGCCTTTGAGATAGATAGCACTTTTAGGGTCTATGAAAACTTTGAAAGCCTCATGGTCTTGAATCATGTCTTTTTCCTGTATCTCGTCAAATTTAAGGTCATAGCTTAAGCCAGAACAACCTCCGCCTTTTATTGCCAGGCGTAAACCAAGTTGAGCCTTGTCTTTAGCTTCGTGTTCTAGAAGCTTGGTTACTTGCTTCACTGCAGAATCTGTAAGTTCGACGATTTGAGACATATTTATATATTGTATACAGTTTTATACCAAGATATTCTTAAGACTGGAGGAATTGAAGATTTTACATGCTATATTGCTAAAGTTTTCGCTCTGTCGATATCAGTCTTCGCGCGCCAGTAGCTCAGCTGGATAGAGCATCTGCCTTCTAAGCAGAGGGTCAAAGGTTCGAATCCTTTCTGGCGTGCCATTTTTGATTACTAACACAATAAGCGACCTTTTCAAAGGTTGGACTCCACTCGTACACTAGATCATAACCATCTAGCTGTAAGTTCTGGAATGCTAATTTCAGAATCTCTCTTTTTTCGTCCATTCCAGAACTTTTAAACAATTCCCCAGCATTAGTAACGATTTTTAGTATTGACTCTACGTTTTTATAGAAACTTTCATCAGATTTTTGTAAATCTTCTATTTTTAGCTGTAAATCAATTTGTTTTTCTCGATATTCTTCGATTTTTCTTTTAGTATCTTCGGCAGATATAGCTGAACAATCATCAAACAAATAATCTTGAGCTTTGCTTATTCGATTTGCTAGTTTTTTATACTCTGCTTGAAAATGATTTAAAAGTTCACCGTTCTTACTTTTTTGTAAAGAATGTGAATCTCTTAAAACACTAAGCAATCTTTCTAAGTCGGGTTTTGACATACGAACTTTATCCAAAACCTCACAAATCTGTTCAGTCAAATCATTTTCATTAACGTATTTAAAATCATGCTTCTTGTAATGTTGAGTACATCTGTAGTAGTGATATTTGTTCTTCTTTCGCTCTGGAGTTATAGATGAATTGCATTCAGCACATTTTATTAAACCTCTATACAAGAAAGGTAACTTACCGTTTTTAATTCCTTTACCTCTTTGACCGTTTTGAGCCTTCACAGCTTGTACTTTGTTATATAGCGACATTGGTACTAAAGTTTCGTATGAATGTTCAAGATACGATACCCAACAACTTGCTACAATCTCTATTGCTTTAAGCTCAGTATTAAAGAGTTATTTATGAGCCTTACACCTGAAGAGTTGAAACATTTAGAATTCATCCAGAATGTTATAACAAGGATGAATACAAATTCTTTTCAGATCAAAGGGTGGGCAATTACAATTATTTCAGCGACTCTTGCACTGTACGCATCAATACAGGATAAAAATTTTATACTTATAGGTTTTCTTCCTGCAGTTATTTTCTGGTTCTTAGATGCTTACTATCTAAATCAAGAAAGAAAATTTAGAGGACTTTACAATGATGCCTCAAAAGTTTCTGAGAAACCAAATCAAATAAAGCCCTTTGCAATGAGACCTGACCTATATAAAGGAGGCAAGTATTCATACTGGGATGCATTCCGGTCAGAAACTACTCTCAGGCTTTATCTTCCAGTGATTCTATTACTGATTGGCATGTATCTCTATATTTTATTTAAGGTGGCGGTATGACAAAAAGAAGAGTCTTTTATAGTTTTCACTATGTGCCAGACAATTGGCGTGCTGCTACGGTCAGGAGCATTGGTACTATTGAAGGAAACAAACCTGCTACTGATAATGACTGGGAAACGATCACAAGTGGCCCTAATAATGATCAGAGAATTAGAAATTGGATAGCTGATCAAATGGAAGGCAAGTCATGTACTGTCGTTTTGGTCGGCTCTGCAACGGCAAATAGAAAATGGATTAATCACGAAATTGTAAGATCGTGGGATAAAGGTATGGGTGTTGTTGGCATTTACATCAATGGATTAAAAAATTCTTCGGGT